>NZ_LUKH01001091.1:0-1284 GCF_001593695.1 Leisingera sp. F5
CTCCAGCGACTCGTCGGAGGTGTACTCAGAAGGCAGCATCACGCAGCGGACGTTTTCAGCGCCAAGCGCGTCCACCGCAATGGCCGCCACGATGGCCGAGTCCACGCCGCCGGACAGCCCCAACAGCACCCTCCTGAAACCGGTTTTTCCCATGTAGTCGCGCAAAGACTCGACCATCACACGGTAATCCTGCTCCCACGCGTCCGGCAGATGCGCTTTATCGCCCTCCACCGCGCACCAGCCCTCGTCTGTGCGTTCCAGGTCCAGATGGGCATAAGCCTCGTCAAACACCGGCATCTGCAGCGCCAGCGCGCCGCCCGGGTTCAAGACGAAGGAGCCGCCGTCAAACACCTGATCATCCTGGCCGCCCACCATGTTCAGATAGATCACCGGCAGATGGGTTTCGACAGCGCGCGCCACCATGTGGTTAAAGCGCACCTCCATCTTGTTGCGGAAATAGGGCGAGCCGTTTGGAATCAGCAGAAATTCGGCACCGGTTTCGGCAAGGGTTTCGGCGACATCCTCGTGCCAGCCATCCTCGCAGATGGGGGAGCCGATGCGGGTGTTGCCAACCGCGTAAGGGCCACCCAAAGGGCCGGCATCAAAGATCCGGACTTCGTCAAAGACGGTCTCGTTCGGCAAGTGGTGCTTGAGGCTGCGCGACGCGATCTTGCCGCCCTTAAGGATCAGATAGGCATTGTAGAGCTTACCGCCCTCGATCCACGGCCCGCCGATTGCCAGCGCCGGACCCTCGGCGCATTCCACCGCCAGTTTTTCGACCTCGGCAATCGCCGCCTGATGAAAGGCCGGTTTCATCACCAGGTCCTGCGTGTTGTAACCGGTGATGAACATTTCCGGCAGCGCCACCAGATCGGCGCCAGCCTTGCGGCCCTCCTCCCAGGCGGCTTTGGCCTTGGCGGCATTGCCGGTCAGGTCGCCCACTGTGGGGTTCAGCTGCGCCAGTGTCACGCGAAAACGGTCTGCCATGCTGCTTTGGCCCTTTGCAAAACTCACTCACAGCCATTTACCAGATTGAACGCCAAGTAAAAGAGCAAGGCGCGGAGGCCGGGTAAAAGACATTGCGGCTCCGCTTGCGGTAGCTTAGTTTCCGGGCGAGCAACCCAATATGGCAGCAGCACCGTAATTCCTGGGCAGGCAGAGGTTTCAATGACCCGTTTCGGCACCGCATTCGCGTTTTCCACACTTCTGGCACTGGCCGCACCGGCGCTGGCCCAAGAAGGTGACGTTATCACCACTCAGGACGAAATCGGCGGTGTGTATGAA
>NZ_LUKH01001092.1:0-1284 GCF_001593695.1 Leisingera sp. F5
ACGATGGCACATGTTATCAGCACCGCACACGGCACCCACAGCCTCGCCGCCCGCATCCGTTCTACCGTAAAAGGCCTGGCCGATTCCTGGGTGAAGGCCCGCGAATTCCAGCGTACCTACAACGAGCTGGACGCGTTGAGCGATCATGAGCTGTCCGACATCGGCGTGCGCCGCGACGATATCGCCGACCTGGCGCGCCAGCACGTCTACGGCTAGGAATTCCCTCCTTCCCGGACGCTTCTCTCCTCCTCCTCTTTCGTGTCCGGGCCAAAGCGCTCCTGCCCTGTCCGGGCGGGAGCGTTTTCTTTTGCGCGCCCTTCAAGATGCTTCACACAATCGTGCTATGCGGGGGCTGCATAGCCGCCAGACCAAAGCATCCATTGCTCCCCGTCCGGGCCGTGCTTATGTCCCGTTCACTTCAGACGAACAGATCATGCACCGCACCGGGAGCACGTCCCGGCACCGATGTGAAGGAACAAGAACAATGGCATATTCAACTCTCTCCGTCCCCTCTGCCGGGATCTCCGCCCGTTTTGCAGGCTTTGCCGCCGGGCTGATCCAGAACTGGAAGCTGCGCCGCGATTACAAGGCAACCGTCAGCGCCCTGCGCGCGATGTCCGCCCGCGACCTGGCCGACATCGGCCTGACCCGCTGCGCTATCCCCGGCGTCGCGCGCGAGCACGTCTACGGCAAGTAACCTCCCCGGCCGGCTGACGGATCCTCCTCCCTCTCCGAAAGCCCGGCCCGAAAGCGCCCCTGCCATCCCGGCGGGGGCGCTTTTGTTTGCAGAGGTGTTGCGCAGCCGCCGTACGCCCCGCCCACTTGGATTTTACGCGGCTGCACCATGCTGGTCCCCGGTCATGATCACCCGCCGGGCCTGACACCCCCGGCACTTGGAACAGGGCTCCGGTCTGGCACCCGGAGCGCGCGATACGCGTACTCGCATGGGGGCACCCCCATCCCACCTCCACCCCGGCGGCGCCGCCACCCTTTAACGGACGGCCAGCAGCGGAACGGACACAGAGACAGACGGCAGGACACGCAACCGGCAGGGCAGGGGCCTTGGCGGCGGGAGCCGCGCGCACGGCATGTTGGCAAGGCTGCGGGGCTTGATCCCGTCCCCCATCGGGTCTATAGGCACCCGGTGGCGTGCTGCGCCATGGAATCACCAATCAAGAAACGCCGCGGTTGGCCCATTCCGCTTCGGGGGCCACATCCGGCAAGGAGAAGCGACATGAAACTTCACGAACTCAGCGACAATCCTGGCGCAACCAAAAAACGCAT
>NZ_LUKH01001093.1:0-1284 GCF_001593695.1 Leisingera sp. F5
CCCCCAGCCGCCGCTGGCCTTGCAGCATCTCAATCACCCCGCCGATCACCGGTGCGGCGGAACAGATCAGTGCCGCCGTGACCGCATTGGTCAGCACCTGCGCCTGGATGATCAGATAGGCGCTGGCGCCAAAGCCGAAGAAGCCGATCATCAGCCCTTTGCGCCAGGGCGCCCTCAACACGGTTTGCACCCCTTCGCGCATCGCCCACAGCAGCAGGATCCCGGTGGCCGCCAGCACTAGCCGTGCCGCCAGCAGCATCACCGGCGGCCAGGTTTGCAGCAGCACCTCCGCCGCGGGAAAACCCGCAGACCAGGTGATCATCGCCGCCGCCGCAAGGGCATTGCCGCCAAACGCATTGGCAGGCAGCGGCGCAGAAGAGCCTGCAGACAGGCGCTCGGGACTCATCGTCATGGCTGCTATCCTTTGGAGGCCCGGCGGAAATATGCCGGTTTCCTGCAGTTGCATCCGAATCGCAGCCTCAGGTCTTGCGGGAAAGCGACAATGCGTCGTTTTCTATCTCTTGGCCTTACGGTTTTGCGCGGGATAAACCTCCGTGAAGCCAGGAGAAACCCGATGCCCAGATTCGCAGCCAACATCTCGATGCTGTTTGCCGAGCTGCCCTATCTCGACCGGTTCCAGGCCGCCGCGGCGGCAGGGTTCGAGGCGGTGGAAATCCTCTACCCTTATGAGCTTGCCGCCAAGGAGACCCAGCGCGCATTGCTGGCCAACGGGCTGGAGCTCTTGCTGATCAACGCGCCGCCGCCCAACTACACCGGCGGCATGCCCGGCTATGCTGCAGTGCCCGAAGGCGTTGATCGGTTCCAGCGCGACATCCGCCGGGTGCTGCGCTACGCCGAGGCGTTGAAGGCCGGCAGGATCCACGTGATGGCGGGCTATGCCAAGGGCGCAGCGGCGCAGCAGACTTTTGTCGAAAACCTGCAATGGGCCGCCGGCCAGGCGCCCGAGCAGCAGTTCACCATCGAGCCTTTGAACAGCGGCGACCAGCCCGGCTATTTTTTGGACGATTACAACCTGGCGATGGAGGTGCTGGAGGCGGTGGACCGCCCCAATGTCGGCTTGCAGTATGATGCCTATCACGCCCAGCTAATCCACGGCGATGCGGCCAAGGTCTGGGACATATTCGGCTGCCACGCGATGCATGTGCAGATCGCCGCCGCCCCGGGCCGCTGCGAGCCGGGCACCGGGCCGGTGGATTTCCAAGAGCTGTTTGCCGCCATCGAGGCCAGCGGCTATGACGGATGGATCAGCGCTGAATACACGCC
>NZ_LUKH01001094.1:0-1284 GCF_001593695.1 Leisingera sp. F5
CATCGGCACCGCACCGCGTTCGGTCGGCAGCATCACCCCGTCGGCGTCGCCGGTTTCAAACACCAGCGGATTGTCTTCCACATCGCGGCCCCAGAGATCGACATTGAGGGTGGAGATCGGCATCCGCGCCGCGCCGCTGTCCAGCTTGGCCGCCATACCCGCAGGCAGGCGCTTGCCGCGCATCTGGCCGTTCATATCACAGGCGGCAATGCGGATGGTCTTTAGTCCGGACAAGTCCATAGGAGGCTCCATGAGTGCGTTGCGCCAACCCTAGCGCAGAGAATTCCATTCGCCAAGATAATTTGATCAAAAGTTTGGGGTGACACTCCGGCGGCTTTAGTTTCCGGGAAAGCACCCTGCGGATTGAGGCACAGAACGCGCCCGGCACGATCCGGCATTTCAAAAAAAATGGCTCCCGAGGGAGCCATTCTGAATTCAGCGGATCAGGTTGAGCTTCAGCTTGGGTTTGCTGCGCCGCTCTTGCGGCAGGTGCTTGTTCAACCGTCGGTTCACAAAGCCGAAGATCGAAATGATCACCAGCGTCAGCAGGATGAAGTAGAAGGCCAGGATCGGGTAGGGGACAAAGGGGTTGAAGGTCTTGTCCGCAAAATAGCTGGCGTAATAAAGCGCGTCGCCCTTCTGCCGCCAGGCCGGGAAGCCTGAGAAGAACACCAGCGTGGTGGCATGGAACAGGAAGATCGCCTCATTGGTATAGGCAGGCCAGGCCAGCCGCATCATGGTCGGGAAGGTGATGCGGCGGAACCGGGTCCAGCCGGTCATGCCATAGGCATCCGCGGCTTCGATATCGCCCTTGGGTATCGACAGCAGCGCACCATAGAAGATCTCGCCCGAATAGGCGGCGGTGTTGCAGAACAGCACGATCAGCGCGCCCAGCCAGGCCGAGGTGAACGGATCGAAAAAGCTGGAAATCTGAACGAGCATTGCTTCGCCCGGTGTGAGCGGGGCCGACGGGTCAATGCCCTTAGAGACGCTTTTCAGGCTAAGGAAGCAGGCGTATGCAAAGAAGAACTGGATGAACAGCGGGCTGCCGCGGAAGATGAAGATGAACCACTCTGCCGGCTTGCGCCACATCGGGTTGGGGCTGGATTTGCCAACCGCCAGGGCGACCGCCAGGAAGAAACCGGTCAGCAGCGCGACAATGCCGAAATAGACGTTCCAGATCATGCCGGAGCCGATCAGGGTGAAGTGCTCGCACAGGGTGTATTCGCCCTTGGGCAGCAGCCGTTCGCCGAAGCCCAAGGAACGAAAGGCATAGGCCTGAAT
>NZ_LUKH01001095.1:0-1284 GCF_001593695.1 Leisingera sp. F5
ATTGAGAACATACAAACCACGACAGCAACCCACAGCATGGTGCTGAACTTGCGCACCACCAGAAATGCGATTGCCCCCGGCGCAATCAGCAACCCGATGGCCAGGATCAGCCCCGCCGCCGACAGAGTTGCGACGATGGTCAGCGACAGCGCCGCCAGCAGCCCGTAATGCAGCACCGTCACCGGCAGGCCGGAGGCTTGCGCCTGCGCCGGGTCAAAGCTGTGCAGCAGCAGGTCTTTCCATTTCAGCACCAGCGCCGCACCAACGCCCAGCGAAATGATCGCGGCGGTCAACAGCTCATGCCCCTCCACCCCCAGCATGTTGCCGAACAGGATGTGATCCAGATGGGCGTTGGTCTCCACCGAGACATACAGCACGATGCCAAGGCCGAACATGCCAGAGAACACCACTCCCATCACGGTGTCCTGCTTGACCCGGCTGTTGCCGGCCAGAAAGCCGGTGGCAACCGCGCAGAGCATCCCAGCGGCAAAGGCACCAAGGATCAGCGGCAAGCCCACGATATAGGCCAGCACGATGCCGGGCAGCACTGCATGACTGACCGCATCGCCCATCAGTGCCCAGCCCTTCATCACCAGAAAGCAGGAAAGCAAGGCAGTGGGCACAGAAACGATGAGCGAGATCAGAAAGGCGTTCTGCATGAACGCAAACTGAAACGGCATCAGCAAAATATCGAGATCCATCATGCAGCCCCTTCTTGTGCGGCAGGGCCGCGCTTCAGTGCCTCTCGCGCCTTGCGTTTGGCGGCCAGCAGCCCGTGTTTCGGAGCGAAGACAAAGACCGCCAGGAAAATCAGCGTCTGCAGTGTCACGATGATGCCGCCGGTGGCACCGTCCAGGAAGTAGCTGGCATAGGCGCCAAAGAAGCTGGTGAGGGCGCCGATCAGCACCGACACCATGATCAGCCGCGGGAAGCGGTCGCACAGCAGGTACGCCGTCGCGCCGGGCGTCACCACCATGGCGATCACCAGAAAGGCACCGACGGTTTGCATTGCCGCGACCACCGATGCTGACAGCAAAACAAAGAACACTGCCTTCAGCAGCCCCGGACGCAAGCCAATGGTGCGGGCGTGGTTTTCGTCAAAGAAGGTGACCATCAAGTCCTTCCACTTGGCCAGCAGTACGGCCAGCGAGACAAAACCGATGATCGCCAGCTGCAGCGTGTCCTCCGGCGTGATCGCCAGGATATTGCCCATGGTGATGGTCTGGACTGAGACCGACATCGGGCTGATCGAGACGATGAACAGGCCAAGCCCGAAGAAGGAGG
>NZ_LUKH01001096.1:0-1282 GCF_001593695.1 Leisingera sp. F5
GGCAGCACCTGCACTTCGGCCAGTTCTGTCAGCGGCAGCTGCAGTGCACGCATGGCGCCGATCGACAGACGGCTGCCGCCTGACTCCGCGCCAGGTGCCGGTTTCAGCGTCAGCACCACCTGGGTATTGCGGCTGGTGCGCACCAACGCCTGCTGTTCAGCAGCCACCAGCGGTGTTTCCATCCACAGTCCAGGCAGTGACGGATCGCCCAGCGAGGCAACCGTGGTTGCAGAGCCGCGGAACGACGGCGCGGCAGGGTCCGCCTCAACCACATCGACGCCGGGGCCCGGCTGCAGCACCGGATCCTGCGGCTCTGCCGCCGCCGGTGCCCCCTGGCCGCCGAGGATGGAAGAATTCAGCTGGATCCCGTTACAGGCAGCCAGCAAGGAAATCGAAGCAAGGGAAATGACTGTCATACGCATGAGGCGACCCTAGCTTTGCCCGAAACTCTTTGCCAGCGGTAAAAGCCGTCCCCCTCTTGCCGCGGGCGGTGCCCCGCTTTACCTAGGAGGCATGACAGCTCCGCTTATTGATCCCTTCGCCCGCGCAATCACTTATCTGCGTGTCTCGGTCACCGACCGCTGCGACTTCCGCTGCGTCTATTGCATGTCCGAGAATATGACCTTTTTGCCCAAGAAGGATCTGCTGACGCTGGAGGAGCTGGACCGGCTGTGTTCCACCTTCATCCGGCTCGGCGTTGAGAAGCTCAGGATCACCGGCGGTGAGCCGCTGGTCCGGCGCGGCATCATGACTTTCTTCCAGTCGATGAGCCGCCATCTGGACACCGGCGCGCTGAAGGAGCTGACGCTGACCACCAATGGCTCGCAGCTGGCGAAATACGCCGATGACCTTTATGCCGCCGGGGTGCGCCGGGTGAATATCTCGCTCGACACGCTGGACGAACAGAAATTCGCCGATGTCACCCGCTGGGGCCGCCTGCCGCAGGTGCTGAAAGGGATTGATGCCGCGCAAAAGGCCGGCCTCAAGGTCAAGCTCAACGCCGTGGCGCTGAAAGGCTTCAACGAAGAAGAACTGCCCCGGATCACCGCATGGTGCGCCGAACGCGGCCTCGACCTAACATGGATCGAAGTCATGCCAATGGGCGAAGATATCGGCGCCATGGAGCGCATCGGCCAGTACTGGTCGCTGAAAGACGTGCGTGCGGAATACGAAAACCACTATACCGTCACCGATCTGGCTGAGCGCACCGGCGGCCCGGCCCGCTATGTGCGGCTGGGCTAGGCGTCTTTCAGGTATTTGGCCGCTTCCTTGCGGGCGAAGG
>NZ_LUKH01001097.1:0-1281 GCF_001593695.1 Leisingera sp. F5
GCGCGAGGACGTCCTGTTTGCCGTCGGCGGCTTTGCCTTCTTCCTGACGATGGCAGCCGGGACAATCCTGATCTGGGGGCCGCGCAATGTCCTGCAATTTTACTGAATCGGTGCCCGCCCCGGCGCAAAACCGCATTGGAAATGCTGACATGAACGGCATCAGCCTGCCACAGCGCGACCAGCTGCTGCTCCGCTTCTTTGCCTGCCTGGAGGAACACGGCGTCTCATATTGCGTGCTGTCCGGCCTGTCTGCACAGAACCCGGAGTATGATCTGGACGTGGATATCTCTGCCGCCCCCGCCGACAGTGCCCTGATCGCCAGGCTTGTGCGGGCATTCGCGCGCGATAACGATCTGCTGCTGCTGTTTGATATCTGGTCCGGCACCTGCAGCCGCGCCTATACCCTGGTTCAGCGCGGCAGCGCCGGGCGGGTGATGCTGAAGCTGGACATCATGGCGGGTTACGGCTCCTTCAGCACCGGCGAAGTTCTGCGCCACGCGGAACTTGCCCGCAACAGGGTCAATAACGGCATGTTCTGGAGCCTGTCGCCGCAATCAGAGCTGGCCTATCTGGCAGTCCGCCATGTGCTGAAGAACGACAACCGGTCCTACCGCGCCGAACGGATCCGGGAGCTGCAGGGCACCCAGGACATGGGCGCCTTCAAATCCGCCTTTGCGCCCGTCATTCTTGACGCGGTCAAGGCCGCAGCGGCAGATCAGCTGCCGCAAAAGGGAACCACGCTGCGACGGCAGCTGGCGCGCTATGGCCGGGCGCGCATGGGCCTGCGCAGGCGGCTGGCGGCCGGGGCGCAGGAGATCCGCCGACGGGCACAGCGGATCCGGCAGCCGGTGGGCTGCAGCATTGCGTTTCTGGGGCCGGACGGCTCTGGCAAATCCACCCTGATCTCTGCGCTGCACAAAAACCTGTCACCGGTGTTTCACGGCGTGACCCTGCTCTACTGGCGGCCCCGGCTGCTGCCAACGCCGGGACGGCTCAAATTCTGGAACCCGGCGCCCGAAAAGCAGGAAAACCCCAACCCGCACGATGTTGTGCCGCATGGGCGCGCGGTGTCGCTGGCGCGGCTGCTCTACTTTGCCTGCGATTACATCCTGGGGCATTTCCTAGTGGTCCTGCCCCGGATGATCCGCAAGGACCTGGTGATTTTCGACCGGTTCCTCAACGACATCCGCCTTGACCAGCTGCGCTACCGCATGGCGGTTCCGGCGCGGCTGCTGCGGCTGATCGAACGTCTCGCGCCCAAGCCGGACATCATCTTTGCGT
>NZ_LUKH01001098.1:0-1280 GCF_001593695.1 Leisingera sp. F5
GACTACGCCACCGCGATCCGCGGGTTGCCCAATGTGCTGTCTTCCGCGCTGGAACAGAACGAAGCGATCCGCCAGGCGGCACAAAAGGTCAGCGAAGCCCGCGACGTCTTGTTCCTGGGCCGCGGCCTGATGTTCCCTCTGGCACTGGAAGGCGCGCTGAAGCTGAAGGAAATCAGCTACATCCACGCCGAGGCTTATGCGAGCGGCGAGCTGAAGCACGGACCTATTGCGCTGATCGACAAGCATATGCCAGTGGTGGTTCTCTCGCCCAAAGACACGCTGTTCGACAAATCCGTCTCCAACATGCAGGAAGTGCTCGCGCGCAAGGGCAAGGTGCTGATGATCTCGGATCAGGACGGCATCGACGAGGCCGGTGAGGATGTCTGGTGCGCCATCCGGATGCCCCGCATCAAGGAAGCGCTGACGCCGATCCTTTATGCGATCCCGGCACAACTCTTGGCGTATCACACCGCAGTTGCCAAGGGCACCGATGTGGATCAGCCCCGCAATCTGGCGAAATCCGTAACGGTGGAGTAACTCATGGCCAAGCAGTTCCCGCAGATCGAAGACACGCACCGCAAATTTATAGAAGAGCAGCACATGTTCTTCATCGGCTCTGCTGGGCCTGAGGGCCGCGTGAACATCTCGCCCAAGGGGATGGATTCGCTGCGGGTGCTGGGGCCGGACCGGATTGTCTGGATGAACCTGACCGGCAGCGGCAATGAAACAGCGGGCCACTTGCTGGATGTGAATCGGATCACCCTGATGTGGTGTTCCTTCACCACCCGCCCGATGATCCTGCGGACCTACGGCACCGCCAAGATCCTGCACGCAGGCGATGACGGCTGGGACGAACTAGCCGCCCGGTTCCCGGCCTACCGCAGTGCGCGGCAGATCTTTGATGTCTCAGTGGACATGGTGCAGACCTCCTGTGGCTATGCGGTGCCCTTCATGGAGTATCAGTCCGAGCGCGACACCATGCAAAAATGGGTCGATAACAAATCTGACGATGAAATCCGCGCCTATTGGGCGGGCAGGAACCAATCTACCATTGATGGCCAGCCCACAGGGGTGCCGGTGTGACTTCCGTGGCAGGCAATGACATGCTGGACACGCATCTGGACCAACTCAAAGTTTTGGCCGAACCAGGCAGGGCCGATCAGATGGCCGCCTATCACAAGCAAAGCCGCGAAGTACTGGGAGTGCCAAATCCGGCCACCAATGAGCTGACCAAATCCTGGCGGAAGTCGCTGAACCTGGAACAACGCGTGGAGCTGGCA
>NZ_LUKH01001099.1:0-1280 GCF_001593695.1 Leisingera sp. F5
ACGTTGGCCATCACCATCTGGCCGCCTTGGCCATCGGGATAGAACTGGTCGTCCCAGGTGGAATAGAGCGAGTTGGTCCAATAGACCCGCTTGCCGTCGCGGCTGATCTCGACCATCTGCGGGCCATAGGCAAAATCCTTGCCGTTCGGGTGCTTGGCGCCGCGGGCAATACCGCCCAGTTCAACCTTGCCAGTCAGCTTCGGATTCATCGGGTCAGAGACATCATACTGATGCATCTCGCCCTGGCCCCAGCAGGCCACATACAGGTATTTGTCGTCCAGGCTCAGATCGATATCGGTGACCAGCGGCGGCACCGCTGCGAACCCCTGCAGCAGCGGCGGCAGGTTTTCAGCCTTTTCGGGGCGCGGGTCGATGGTGATGGTCTTCTTGGCCTCAAACGTGCCGTCATCCTTTTGCCACCAGGTGAAAATCGCGCCCTGCAGGTTGGTGGTATCCACCACCACACCGCAGAATCCGTAGTCTTTGGAGGGATCATGCGCGGGCCGGATTTCCAGCGCCATCTGGTGGTTTTCGCCCAGGTCGATGGTCTGCACGTTCTTACGCTCGCGCAGGTTCCAGAAATGGATCGAATGGCCGTATTTGTTGCTCAGCAGATCCTCCGCCACGATGCCGTTTTCAAACTGCGGCGGCAGGCCCCATTCCGAACTCACCATGTAGTCGCGCGGCAGGTTCCACCAGAAATCATAATGCTTGTCCTGCGCGCCCCGGTCCATTTCATAGCGGCCCAGAATGTCGAAGGTCTCGCAATCCATGATGAAGATACCCGGCGGCCCGTCGGTGCCATCCTTGCCGCCGCCGCCCAGGGTCGAGACATAGATGCCTTCAGGCCCGCAATGGATGGTGTGGGGGCGGGAATAGCCGGTCTTTTCGAACACTTCCTCGGGTTCGATGATCTTGTGGATCTTCGCCTTCCGCGGCTCCTTCACGTCGATCACGTAAATGCGGCTGGAGCGGATGCCGGGAATGATCAGATAGCGCCGTTCCAGAAATGCATGGCCGGTCAGCGGCGACAGCGCTGAGGAACAGGCGTTCCAGCCGAAATGATGAAATTCGTCGCCCTTGTTGGGCATGATCAGCTGATGCACGATGTCGCCGTAGCTGTCAGATTTGGGGTCAACATCTACAACCGCCAGCCCATCAGGCTGCGAACCGTCAGGGCTGAGCATCAGGGTAAACGCCAGCGTCTCGGCCGGGGCTTCCATGGCAAGCCTGGGGGTGGCATGAAATGTGGGGTCGGGCCGCAAGTTCATCGTTAAATC
>NZ_LUKH01001100.1:0-1279 GCF_001593695.1 Leisingera sp. F5
GGCGTCACCGCTGGTTTTGTGGCTGTGGCTTGTGCCGCTGCTGATCGGCCAGCCGTTCCTGCGCGCCTATCTCTTGGCAGAACACGGGCTCTGTCCGCCTGTTGCCAACATGCTGGAAAACTCCCGCACCACCTTCACCAACCGTCTGGTGCGTTTTCTGGCCTGGAACATGCCCTATCATGCCGAGCATCATTCCTTTCCGAATGTGCCCTTCCACCAGCTGCCCGTGTTCCATGAGATCACGCAGGCGCATCTGAAGTCGACTTCGGATGGGTATCGGGATTTCTCAGCAGATTATCTCCGGCAGATCTCCCGCTGACCGGTCGACAAAGGCCGCACAAATTTCTTCAAAGAAATTTGACAAGAAACTTCCAAGTTTCTTGTCCCCCAAGTCTCCATCTCACGCCCCCGGAACGCTCACCACACCGCCGCCGACGCAAGCCCGCACACCGGTTGTGCCGGGTGCCGATGTCGCCATCCCGCGTGCAACCCGCACCGCTAGATGCGCAAAGGCCTGCGCCTCCAGCATGTCGCCATCCAGGCCTGCGTCCTCAACCGGCTTCACCGCACAATCGAGCGACACCCGCAGCATCTCCATCAGCACCGGATTATGCCGCCCGCCGCCTGTGACCAGAACCGCTTCCGGCGGCTCCGGGCAATGCTCCATCCCTTGCGCCACGCTGGCCGCGCACATGGCGATTAAGGTCGCTGCCGCGTCGGCATCGCTCAACTCCTTCACCAGCCCCACCATCTCGGCAAAATCATTCCGGTCCAGTGATTTAGGCGGCATTCTTGCAAAGTATGGCTCTGCCAGAAACAGCTCCAGTGCACCGGCTTCCACAGTGCCGGAGCGCGCCACCTTGCCATCCGCATCCCAAGGGATGCCCAGCCGCTCCTGCACCAGATCATTGACCGGCGCATTGGCCGGACCAGTGTCGAAGGCCAGCAGCGCGCCGGGCTCCTCAGGCCGCTCAAACCGCGGGTCCACATAGGTGAGGTTGCCGACCCCGCCGAGGTTCAGAAAGCACAGCGGCCTTTCGGCGCCGATGTATTTTGCACAGGCAAAGTGAAAGAACGGCGCCAGCGGCGCGCCCTCGCCGCCCATCGACACATCGTCAGAACGGAAGTCCCAGACCACCGGCGTGCCCAAGCGTTCGGCCAGGGCCGCCCCGTCGCCCACCTGCAAGGTTCCCTGCAGACGCGGCGCATGGGCCAGGGTCTGACCGTGAAAACCGATGATCTCCACATCCTCGAACTCCGCCAGCGCCGCCGCATGGGC
>NZ_LUKH01001101.1:0-1278 GCF_001593695.1 Leisingera sp. F5
GTCGCCGAATGTGGCGACGTATGACCTGCAGCCGGAGATGTCGGCGCCGGAGGTGACAGCGAAATTCGTCGAGGCAATTGAGGCGGGCTATGACCTTATTGTCACCAATTACGCCAACCCGGACATGGTCGGCCATACCGGCGATCTGAAAGCGGCGATGCTGGCCTGCGAGGCGGTGGACCGCGGTCTGGCAGAGGTAGTCGCGGCGCTGCAGAAGGCGGGCGGTGCGATGATCGTCACCGCCGATCACGGCAATTGCGAGGTGATGGTGGACCCGGAAACCGGCGGCGCCCATACTGCGCATACGCTGAATCTGGTGCCGGTGGCGCTGGTCGGCGGGCCGGAGGGCGCGCGTTTGCGCGATGGCCGGCTGGCAGATCTGGCGCCGACCCTTCTTGAGCTGATGGGGCTGGAAAAACCGGCAGAGATGACCGGGGAAAGCCTGCTGTCATGACGCTGCGCGCGGGCCTTTTTCTGCTGGCGCTGCTGGCCGCGCCGCTGCAGGCGGCAGCGGATCCGGCAGGGGCCGCGCGCGAGGCCGCGGCGCAGCTGGAGGGGGCATCGGTGCAATTGCAGGAGGCCGGCAGCTCCCGCGACCGGGTGAGGGCACTGACCGCAACCGTGCAGGCGTTCGAGGCCGGGCTGGCGGCGATGCGCGACGGGTTGCGCCGGGTGGCACGCCGCGAGGCGCAGCTGAGTGCGCAATTGGCCGCCCGGCAAGAGGAGGTCTCGGGGCTGCTGGGGATTATCCAGACTATTGAAACCTCGCCGCCGCCGGTGCTGATGGTGCATCCCTCCGGGCCATTGGGCGCGGCACGGTCCGCGATGATGCTGGCCGAGGTGACCCCGGCCCTGCACTCCAGGGCGCAGTCGCTGAAGGCGGATCTGGATGAGGTGCAAGGCCTGCGGCTGCTGCAGCAGAACGCGGCCAGAACGCTGGAAGAGGGGCTGGCGGGCGTGCAGTCCGCGCGGGCGCAGCTGTCGACCGCGATTGCCGACCGCACCACCCTGCCGCGCCGCTTTACCGCCGATCCGGTGCGCACCGCGATCCTGATTTCCTCGACGGAAACCCTGTCGGGATTTGCTGACGGGCTGGCCGAGATTGCCGACGGCGACATCGCAAAGACCAGCGCCGACATCACAGACCTGCGCGGCACCCTGGCGCTGCCGGTCGAAGGGCTGGTGTTGCGTGGATATGGCGAACGGGATGCAGCAGGCATTGCCCGCCCCGGTCTGTTGATTGCTGCCCGTCCGCGTGCCCTGGTCACAGCGCCGGCC
>NZ_LUKH01001102.1:0-1276 GCF_001593695.1 Leisingera sp. F5
CTGGATACCTGCGTGATTTATCCCACCGTGATGCGGCAGGTTCTGCTGGGGGTGGCTGCGCGTGGCGTCTACACGCCGCTCTGGTCGGCGCGGATCGTTGGTGAATGGCTACGGGCTGTGGAAAAACTGGGGCCCGATGGCATGGCTCAGGCGCAGTCGGAAGCTGCACTGCTGGCAGTGCGGTGGCCCGAGGCCGAGGTGGAGTACCCACTCTCTCTGGAGGCGCGGCTGTGGTTGCCCGATCCGGCGGATATTCATGTGCTGGCGGCGGCGGTGGCCGGTTCGGCGGATATGATCGTGACGCTGAACGCCAGGGATTTTCCGCGCAACGTTCTGGCCGAAGAAGGTATCAGCCGGGCCGATCCCGATACATTTCTGCACGGTATCTGGCAGGCGCAACCCGATCTGGTGCAGGCCGTGGCCGACGATGTTCTGGCCGAGGCGAACCGGTTGTCTAGCAAGACATGGGAAATGCGCGCGCTGTTGAAAAAGGCGCGCTTGCCGCGATTGGCGAAGGCGGTGAGCGGCAATTGAGGGCGGTACAAATGACGCCTTATGGCGTTTCGGGGCGCTGACCCCCTCGCCGCGAGCGATGACTTGCCCGGCGTATCTGCGGAACGATGGAAGGTCGTCTTTCAGCCTTCCACGCGCCATTTGGTTTCGAGTTTTTCGATGGCGGCGATGCGTTCTTCGGTTTTCGGGTGGCTCATCAGCCAGGCCGGCGCCATGCCCGCGCGTGCTTGCGTCAGCTCTTCCAGCTTGGTGAACAGGCTTTTCTGCGGCGCCAGGCCAATGCCCGCCTTGGTCAGCAATGCGGCGGCATATTCATCAGCCTCATACTCATCGCCGCGCGACAGCCGCGCTGCGATCAAACCGGTCAGCACCCCGGCTATCCACGGACCGATAAAGGGAATGTAGCGGCCCAGGATCATCATCAGCGCCGTGCGCAGGGCGTTCTGGCCGGAGAAATCGATCATCCGTTTCTTCGCATGCCCCAGCGCCACATGGCCCAGCTCATGGGCGATCACCGAGGCCAGCTCCTCGGCGCTGACCTCGCCGCTTTGATACTTGCGGTAGAACCCGCGGGTGATGAAGATCCGCCCGTCCGGCGCCGCCAGCCCGTTGACCGGATCGACCTCATAGATATGCACCGGAATACGGGCAATCTCCAGCGCCGCCGCCAGCCGGTCGGTCAGCCCTTTCAGCCGCGCATCCGCCAGCTCGGTCGAACGCTGGTCCAGCTCACGGTGGGTGCGCCAGATCGAAATCCGGTACA
>NZ_LUKH01001103.1:0-1275 GCF_001593695.1 Leisingera sp. F5
GAACAGCCGCACCAAGCTGGTTCACGCCGGCACCCGCCGCAGCCAGTACAACGAGGTGAGCGAGGCGATCTTCCTGACCCAGGGCTTTGTCTACGACAGCGCCGAGCAGGCTGAGGCGCGGTTTATCGAGACTGGCCCGGATGAGTTCATCTATGCCCGCTACGGCAACCCCACTGTCGATATGTTCGAAAAGCGCATCGCGGCGCTGGAAGGGGCCGAGGATGCCTTTGCCACCGCCTCCGGCATGGCGGCGGTCAACGGCGCGCTGACCTCGCTGGTGAAGGCAGGGGATCACATCGTGTCGGCCAAGGCGCTGTTCGGCTCCTGCAGCTATATCCTGGCGGATGTGCTGGGCCGCTTCGGGGTCGAGGTGACGTTCATCGACGGCACCGATCTGGAGGCCTGGCGGGCAGCTATGCGCCCGGATACCAAGGCCGTGTTCTTTGAAAGCATGTCGAATCCGACGCTGGAGGTGATCGACATCGCCGCGGTTGCGGAGATCGCCCATTCGGTTGGCGCCACGGTGGTGGTGGACAACGTGTTCTCGACCCCGGTGTTCTCGAATGCGATCAAACAGGGCGCCGATGTGGTGATTTATTCTGCCACCAAGCACATCGACGGCCAGGGCCGGGCGCTGGGCGGGGTAGTGCTGGGCACCAAGGACTACATCCGCGGCACGCTGGAACCCTATATGAAACACACCGGCGGCTCGCTCAGCCCGTTCAATGCCTGGGTGATGCTGAAGGGCCTGGAAACCCTGTCGCTGCGGGTCAATGCCCAGGCCGAAACCGCGCTGAAGATTGCCGAGGCGCTGAACTGCCATCCGGCGCTGGAGCGCACCATCTATCCGGGGCTGAAAGATCATGCGCAGAACGCGCTGGTGCAGAGCCAGCTGGGCGGCAAGGGCGGCACTGTGCTGTCGCTGGATCTGAAGGGCGGCAAAGAGGCGGCGTTCAAGTTCCTGAATGCGATGACCATCCCGGTGATTTCCAACAACCTGGGCGACGCCAAGTCCATCGCTACCCATCCGGCGACCACCACCCACCAGCGGCTGACTGACGAGCTGAAGGATGAGTTGGGTATCACCCCGGGCCTGGTGCGCTTCTCGGTCGGACTGGAGGATGCAGATGATCTGATCGCCGACCTGGCGGCGGCGCTGGCAGCCTCGCAGGCCTGAGAGGCTGCCGGAAAGCCGCTTCTTTCTGGCCGAAAATACTCTCGGGGGTGAATTGAGCCGTAGGCTCAAGAGGGGGCAGACAGCCCCCTCTCTTTTTT
>NZ_LUKH01001104.1:0-1272 GCF_001593695.1 Leisingera sp. F5
GCGGGAGGATCTTTGCCCAAATAGATGGGCTGTTTTCTACGGCTATCAAAAAGGAACAGGCTGCTTGAGGGGAGTGCTGTTAGTGAGGTGAAATCATTGGTGGCTGCCGCGAGGCACGGCCAAAGTAGAGTTTGGCGGCTCGAGATGAACCGGTCGCAGTGCCTGACGTATAAGGCCAAGGCACTGTGAAGTAACCGACCGGGTCTGGCTGCGATGAGGACGACCCGATGCCCTGGGAGGTCGATGTTTCGATCATCGACCGGTCCGAGCTCTCGGAATGGGAAGGCTTTTTCGGAAGTACACTCGATTTGCAGAATCAATCAGAGCTTCCAGCATCCCTGACCGCGTGACCCCTGTCGGGCATCTTTCGGTTGCGCTCAAGCAACGATCATCGGCATTGCATGCCTGTGCATAAGTCTGTGGATAGCCTTGCTTCCGCGGGATTTGTGCCAAAAGCCCTTGAATAACAGGGAATATTTACCTCAGCAGTAGCGAGGCGCCTCAACACCCAACAGCCCCCCTCAACAGAAATTTGTGGAACTCTGCCTGAAACCTGTTATGCAAAGCTAAACACAATAAAAAATTGAGGACAGTATGAGCGGGATTCGAGGCTCGAAAAGGCTTGAGACCTTTTCGAGCAAGCTTTCAAAGAGCTTGCAGGACCATAGCACAGAGATATTTCCTCCGGATGCTCAAAAGGGCCTGCGTTCATACTCAATGAAGGAGGTGGGCGACTTCATCGGCATCAATCCGAACACCTTCCGCCACTACATCAAGACCTACGCTGACAAGATGCCGACAGGCACGCTGGTAAACGGGAATCGGCGCTACTTTGCCGCTGAAGAGATGCAGGAAATCCGGGAATTTCTCTGGAAGGAGGGCCGTATTTCCATTAAGGAGTACCGGCGCCGGCAGCCTGGAGAAGAGCTGAAGGTAGTCACGGTCTTCAACCTCAAGGGGGGCGTTTCGAAGACCAGTTCAACAACCAATTTGGCGCAGCTTCTGGCGCTACGAGGTTATCGCCTCCTGCTTGTCGACCTTGACGCGCAGGCGTCGATGACCAACCTCTTCGGCTTGTCCCCGGAGCTGATGCCTGACATGCCCAGCTCCTACAACGTGGTGAGCTATAAGGCGCCGCTGCCTATCAGGGAAGTGATCCGCAAGACCTATTTCCCGGGCATCGACCTTGTTCCGGCCTCGATGGACATCATTGAATTCGAGTACGAGACCGCCCTCTCCTTCCGGGACGGCAAGTCCGGCTCCCCGTTTCAC
>NZ_LUKH01001105.1:0-1271 GCF_001593695.1 Leisingera sp. F5
CCTCCATCATCGCACCAACCGGATCGTCTCCACCTGCATCGGCAACGGCACGCAGAGTTTTCAAAGCATGCCGCGAATAGTGGCTGAGCGCTTGATGAAACAAAGCCTGCTTGTTGCCAAACGCTCCATAAAAGCTGGACCGGCTCAGACCCATCGCCTTGGTCAGATCATCCACGGAGGCGGTCTCATACCCCTTGTGCCAAAATACGCACAGGGCCTTTTCCAAAGCCTCGGCTTCGTCAAAGGCGCGCGGCCGGCCCGGGCCTGGGGCTGTGGCCGTTTTACTGCCGCCAACGGGATGTAGTTCTTTGCTCATGGGATGGATGTGGAATGGCCGGTCCGTAATTACAAGGCAAGCGCGGAACCTTTTTTGGAATGTTTAGTCCGGATTGAGTCTGGCGCCAGGAATAACTTTTGTCATTTCGCCGGAAGGGTCTGCCATACCACTGGCGCGCGCTGACCTTGCAGCCGCAGAGAAAATCGAGGTCCCTCCGCGTGTCAGAAGTCGTGTCCGCTTCGGGCTGAAGTGACCTGGTGCGCTCGTAGCATCCAAACCAGGCAGCGCTGGGACGGCGGGCTCGAAGACACAAACAACTCGGTTAGATTCTGGTTAAGCGCTCCTATTGAGGAGCCACCGACCGCATCAAAGATCGACAACCCTGCCCGATTACCTCTTCATCGCCCCCAACCGAGTCTCCCAAAGGGCGACGACGTCAGAACTTTGACTCTCAGGTGGCATGTCGCTACCCATTAGTCAGTGTAGGAGGCGAACATGGCTCAAACCGTGAAGCTTGCCGACGACGTCATGGCCTTGGTCCGTCGTGAAGCAGAACTGAGTGGTCGCTCATTGGCTGGTCAGATCACCCACTGGCTATAGATTGGCCGCGCAATCGAGCGTTCCAGTAGTTTCGACTATGCGCGCATCACCGCCATGCTCGGAGACAGTCTTGCCCACCCTCATCCGCGTGATGGTGAGGAAACCACGTGGCTGGATGCATTCACCTATAAGATGAGTCACCCTTCGGAAGCTGATGAGAAATTCTTTGCCCAGCGTCAGTTACTGGGCCGCGGAGTTGGCCTCGATGCTGGAGGCAATCTCGTCTACGCCAAACACGGCACTGCCGATTGAGGCCGTGCCTTACCTTGCATGGGGACGCTTGTCGGCCTGGACTGATTGCCTCTTGGAAGGCGGAGCCATCCTAGCTCATAGCAGCCGTACTGTTCACATGGTCCAATCTCCGTGTTCCAATTCGCGAAGGTAGCGGGCAACG
>NZ_LUKH01001106.1:0-1271 GCF_001593695.1 Leisingera sp. F5
CCTCCGTCCAAAGTACTTTACTGTCCCAGGACACCGGGATCTCCTCTCAGTTGCGGGCACGCGCCAGCGGCGCGGTGCGCATCAGTCCTTCAGCCTGTCCAGCTGATCCTTGTAGGCACGCGCAAACTCGCGGCTGAACAAGTCGTGAAAATCATTCTCAGCCTGATCGGAAATCTCCGCATACAGCTGTTCGTAGACGTCCCAGTACTGCGCCTTCTTGCCGCGCAGGAGGTCCTTGAGGCCGCCCTTGGTTTCGATCTGGCTCTCCAATGCTTTGGGATCAAGCCGTTTCAAGACACCTTTCAGCGCCGCCTCCATGCCGGTGACCATCGCCACCTCATGTGCCTTGATATCGCGCAACGCCTCTTCGGCAGCCGTCTCTGGCGACAAGTAGCCCTTGGTCGCCGGACGCACCATCGCTTCAACCGCCTGCTCCGGCGTAATCGAGAATTTCAGCGGGTTGTTTCCACCCGCCGAGATCATCGTCTGTTCAATCCGGAATTCGGATTTGATCGAGGTCCGCGTCATCAGGATTTCGCGCAGGCCGATGACCAGCGTCCGCATCACCCGGCCCATGCGCGCCATGGTGCTGGCGTGTTCCGCCGGATCAAGGCTGACTTCGGCGCCCGCACCCTTCAGGAACGCGGCCACCGCGTCTTGCGACGCTGCTGACGGAGGCGCCGCGGATGCAATGGTTTTCTGCTCCCCGGCAGCCCTATCCTGCACCGGCGGTATCTCGGTCGGCGGTGCGGGCGGCACTTCCGGCGGCGGCGCTGCGGGCGGGGTTTCCGGCACCGGGGCCGGAACCTCACGCGGCGGCGGCGCGGGTTGCGGATCGGGGGCAGGCACCGGAGTTTCCGGCTCGCCTATTCCCGTCAGGAAATCATCGTCCCAATCGTCCGGGATCATGTTCGACTGCGCCGCAGGCACGGCAAACCCGTCCGAAGCGGTCGGGTTGTGGTTGGCCAGACTGGCCCCCTCCCCTTCACGCCCGTCGCTGGCTTTTTGAAAAAACGGATCTTCTTCTTCGCCCAGGGGCGGCAGCAGTTCATCAATCGGATCCACTGGATTCAGCTGCGCCGGTCCCTTAAGGCCCTCACCCAGCAAATCATCCAGGAAATCACCGCCCGGCCCTGCATCTTCCAGCAGCTGCAGCGGATCCGGCGCATTGGCGGCATTGCCGTGCGAGGCCGGCCCCTGCGCGGCGGGGGCAGCAATCATGCCGCCGACATCCGCCAGATCATCGCGGATTTCCACCACCAGCTCATAGT
>NZ_LUKH01001107.1:0-1269 GCF_001593695.1 Leisingera sp. F5
AAACAGCATGAAGAACACCCAAGCCACAAACGCACCGTTTTTCTGCAGCCGCTTGGTGCGGTTGCCTTCGCCGCTGACTGAGCTGGGATGCACCAGCCGCTCCATTTCGCGCAGCCCGTTCAGATACAGCGCATAGACCCGCAGCAGCTTGACCCCGCCTGCGGTGGTGGCGACACCGCCGCCGAACACCGCCAGCCCCAGCAGGATCATGCCCGGCGTCTCCAGCCCGGACCAGGCCTGAGCGGCTTCCCAATGAGCACTTTCAAATCCGGTGGTTGACAGGAAGGACATCACCGTAAACAAGGTGCCCCACAGCGCCCGCAGAGCTTGCAGCAGATCTTCGCCGGCATCCACCTCATAGGCGGCCAGCCAATGACGCAGAAACAGCAGCAGTGGCACCCCAAAGACAATCAACAGCCCGGTGCGGAATTCCGGATCCTTGTCCAGCCGCCCCTGCCCTGCGGTGACCGTGTCACTGGAAAAGGTCAGCCGCGACAGCGCAAAGAACATGAACAGGAACATGACCATCTCACCCGCCAGGCCGCTGGCGGCATTCTCTACCCCGCCGGTCGCGGATATACCCGAGGTCGCCATCACTGACATCGCATGGCTAAGACCTGCCAAGGCCTGCTCGCCGGTGATCATCAGCAACAGCCACAGCACCAAGGTCAGCCCGGCGTAAACCGGCGCCAAAGTGCGCGTCACCAGAACCAGCTGGCGGCGCGGGTCCGCCTTCTCCATATGCGCAGGCGCGGCGGTGCCGCCGCCGGGCTCGCCTTTGGCGGTGACCTCGAAGCCGCCCAAAGACATCGGCGCCAGCACCGCCGACGCCGCCACCCACATCAAGAGCCCGCCAAGCCAGCCGACAATCGCCCGCCACAGATGCACGCTGGGCGGCAACCGGTCTGGATCGCCCCAGACATCGGTGCCGGTGGTGGTGATGGCGCTGACCATGTCGAAATAAGCGTTCAGAAAACGGGTGCTGACCAGCGCATCCTGAACCGGCACCGCCAGGAACAGCGGCAGCACGGCGAAGGTTGCCAGCAGCGACAGCAATTGCCCCGGCATCCCGTAGCGCGGCACCCGGTTGCCTATCGACAAGCCGATCAGCACCACCAGAATAAGCCCGGCAACACCGGCATAGAAGAAACTGCGCGAAGTGTGATGGTCGTCCAGCACCAGCGCATGAACGGCCGGCAGCCACATCGCCAGCGAGGCAATGCCCCAGATCAGCAGGAACAGCGGCAGGCGCAGCACGCCAATGGGAGC
>NZ_LUKH01001108.1:0-1269 GCF_001593695.1 Leisingera sp. F5
GCCTGCAGGACCGCGCTGCTGCGGCTGGCATATCATTGCATGCGGCATATGGAATGTCCGAAACCTGTCCGTTTCTGACGGTGGCAGATCTGTCCAGCGATGATCCGGAGAGACAGGCGCAAACCGGCTTTCCCGGCCCGCTTGTCGACCTTCGTGTTGTGACGCCGGATATGAAGGACGTCCCGCATGACGGTGAAACAACCGGCGAAGTTGTTGCCCGGGCACCCTGGCTGACCCAGGGTTATTTCGGTAACGAGCAAGCCTCTGACGAAGTGTGGGCTGGCGGGTATCTGCACACCGGGGATGTTGGCTATATCCGTGAGAATGGATCGTTGCAGATCACTGACCGGCTCAAGGATGTGATCAAAACCGGCGGCGAATGGATTTCGTCACTGGCATTGGAAAACATAGCCTCCGCTTGTTCCGGCGTCGAAGACGTGGCCGCGATTGGCCTGCCACATGCCAAGTGGGGCGAAAGGCCGGTGCTGGTTGCTCAGCTTGCAAAGAATGCCGAACCGGATCAGGTGCGCCAAGTCATCCTGGAAGAATTCCAGTCGCGCGCTGACATGGGGGACCTGTCGAAGTGGGCGGTGCCGGACCGAATATTCTTTATCGATCGGCTTCCCAGGACCAGTGTTGGCAAGCTCGACAAGAAGCTCTTACGGCAAGAGATTTCTACAGGCACGGATGTGAAATCATGACAGACAAGCAGCACCGTATTCAGGCCCTCATCCGAGCCATTGTCGCGTATTTGGAGACCCACCGCAGCGATGCGCCCGGTGTTGATCTGACGCTGGACAAGCTTGCAGCCATGGATCTTTCCTGCAGGCGGCAGCGTGATGTCCCTCCCCAGGGAACCCGTCATGATCAGGTGCTGACTCAAGCCATCGCCGGCATCACCGAGCCCAAACTGCTTGAAATCGCAAAATGCCTGTCTGCGGCTAAGGATGACCTGGTCTGGCGCGAGGACAACGCGCAGTTCTATCCGCCCGGCGCCGACCTGGGAGAGGGTTATATCAAGTGCAACTTGCATTCCTTGCTGATTGGCGCCGACGCCTGCGGGCATCACCACCCGGACTTTAGCCTGGGTATCTTCATGCTGGGTCCGCGGACGTTGTACCGCGACCATAACCACGACGCGCCTGAGCTTTATCTGAACCTGTCCGAGAGATCCGGCTGGCGGTTCAGATCCGGCGAATGGCAGGACTATCCTGCCGGGTCGCTTATCTGGAACGCCGCAGGCGAGCCCCATGCCACCCGGGTCTATGA
>NZ_LUKH01001109.1:0-1268 GCF_001593695.1 Leisingera sp. F5
CGCCCTTGATATCCCGGTGCTGGCAGAGCCTATGGGCGCAATTCTGAGTAACCCGCAGGCTGCGGTGAAAATGTCGGCAGCCGCACTGAGCGCCGGGATTCCCGATGCCACCGAGCGATTGGCGGCACTGGTCGAGCAACTGGCCGAGGAAGGATAACTGTCATGAACCCTGCAACCAAACTGCCCGGAGACGTCGGCCCGATCCATTTTGTGGGCATCGGCGGCATCGGCATGTCGGGCATCGCCGAGGTGCTCTTGAACCTTGGCTATATGGTGCAGGGCTCGGATCTGAAATCCTCGAAAATCACCGCACGGCTGGAAGAGTTGGGCGCGCGGATTTTTGTCGGCCAGAAGGCTGAAAACCTGGAGGAGGCCGCGGTTGTGGTGATCTCCTCGGCGATCAAACCGGGCAACCCGGAACTGGACGAGGCCCGCCTGCGCGGGCTGCCGGTGGTGCGCCGGGCCGACATGCTGGCGGAACTCATGCGGCTGAAATCCAACGTCGCCATTGCCGGCACCCACGGCAAGACCACCACCACCACCATGATGGCCGAGCTGATGGTGGCCGGCGGCTTTGACCCCACCATCATCAACGGCGGCATCATTCACGCCTATGGTTCCAACGCGCGGATGGGGCAGGGCGAGTGGATGGTGGTCGAGGCGGATGAAAGCGACGGCTCCTTCAACCGGCTGCCCGCAACCATTGCGGTGGTGACCAATATCGACCCCGAGCATATGGAGCATTGGGGTGATTTCGACACCTTGCGCGACGGGTTCCTGGAGTTTGTCTCCAACATCCCATTCTACGGTGTCGCGGTCTGCTGCACCGACCATCCCGAAGTGCAGGCGCTGATCGGGCGGATTTCCGACCGCCGGGTGGTGACATATGGCTTCAATGCGCAGGCCGATGTGCGGGCCGTGAACCTGACCTACAAGGGCGGCGTGGCCCATTTCGACGTGCACCTGCAGGCCGAGGACCGGGTGATCGAGGGCTGCACCCTGCCGATGCCGGGGGACCACAACGTCTCCAACGCCTTGTCCGCGGTTGCCGTGGCGCGGCATCTGGGCATGAACAGCACTGAAATCCGCGAGGCGCTGGCGGCGTTCGGCGGGGTGAACCGCCGCTTCACCAAGGTGGGTGAAGTGGATGGCGTCACCATTATCGACGACTATGGCCATCACCCGGTGGAGATCGCCGCGGTGCTGAAGGCGGCGCGCCAGGCCAGCGAAGGCCGGGTGATCGCAGTGCATCAGCCGCACCGCTATTC
>NZ_LUKH01001110.1:0-1267 GCF_001593695.1 Leisingera sp. F5
GAAGGGGCCTTCCATCACCTCCGTAATGCTGCCGCCGACCGAGACATTGGTGGCGTAGCCCTGGGGGTAGATCTGGTCCGGATCCGGGACATAGATCAGATCCACCCCCAGATGTGCGAGCTTTTGCGCGTCGTCAGCTTCAGTCCGGGGGTAGTTCTCCAAGTCTTCCGGCTTGTTGAACTGCTTGGGGTTCACGAAGATGGTCACGATCACCCGGTCGCAGGACTGTTTGGCCGCTGCGGCCAGTGACAGGTGGCCCGCGTGCAGCGCGCCCATGGTCGGCACCAGGCCGATGGTTTCGCCGGCACGGCGCCATGCGGCTGTCTTGGCGCGCAGATCAGACAAGCGGCGCAGGATCGGTGCGGTCATGTCGGCAGTCATCCTTTGGAGGGCGCCTGATCGGCAAACACATGCTCAGCCGCAGGGAAGGAGCGGGCACGGACCTCGGCGGCGTATTCGGCAATACCAGCCTCGGCCAGCGGCCCAAGATCGGCGTAGCGTTTCACGAATTTCGGTTTGAAGGCGGTGAAAAAGCCCAGCATGTCATCAACCACCAGGATCTGCCCGTCGCAGCCGGCACTGGCACCGATACCGATGGTGGGAATCGCCACCTCGGCGGTGATTGTGTCGGCCAGTTTCTGCGGTACCTTTTCCAGCACCACGGAAAACGCGCCGGCCTCGGCCACCGCGCGAGCATCGGCCAGCACGGCGTCGGCTTGCGTATCACGGCCCTGCACCTTGTAGCCGCCCAGAGTATTGATCGACTGCGGCGTAAGACCGATGTGCGCCATCACCGGGATGCCGCGCTTGACCAGAAAACGGATGGTTTCGGCCATCCCGACGCCGCCTTCCAGCTTGACCGCGGCGCAGCCGGTCTCGGCCATCAGCCGGGCGGCATTGCGAAATGCCTGTTGCGGGCTTTCTTCATAAGACCCGAAGGGCATGTCGATCACCAGCATCGCCTGTTCCAGACCACGCGCCACCGCCTGGCCGTGCAGGATCATCATCTCCATGGTGACACCCAGGGTCGAAGTCAGCCCGTGCAGCACCATGCCGACGCTGTCGCCGACCAGCACAAAATCGCAATGCTTGTCCATCAGCCGCGCCATCGGCGTGGTATAGGCCGTCAGGCTCACCAACGGGGTGCTGCCCTTGCGGGCCCGGATGTCTTCGGCGTTGGGCGCCTGTTTCTTGGCTGTTGCGCTCATGGCTTCCTGTCCGCAGTTCGAATAGCGCCCGGATTACCAATTAACGCCGCGTGCTTCCA
>NZ_LUKH01001111.1:0-1266 GCF_001593695.1 Leisingera sp. F5
GCCCTGCACCGGTTCCATAGGCGATTGCATGGGTCAAATGATGGGAGGGCCGATGATGGGAATGATGCTGGGAGGCGGGCTGGCCGTGCTTCTCCTGATCGCGGTCCTGGTGCTCGCCGCGCTCGCGCTTATCAAGTACCTGCGAGCGCCGTCATGAGGTTGCCTTTGCTTGCATTCGCGGGTGTGGCGATCTCTGGCTTGACCTTTGCCGTTGGGGCCGGTGCCAAGCAGGCCGAACCGGCACCGGTAACCTTTCTTGGCGAGGTTATCGCGCCGGAGCAGATCGCGCGCGGCAAAGCACTTTATGCCGAAACCTGCGCGTCCTGTCATGGCGCCGATCTTGAGGGTGCGCCGAACTGGCGCCGCCGCAATGCCGACGGCCGCATGCCCGCACCGCCGCATGACGAGACCGGCCATACCTGGCACCATTCGGATCGGGACCTGTTCGATATTACCCGGCTCGGCGTCGGCGGGGTTGTTCCGGGCTACGAAAGCGACATGCCCGCCTATCGAGGCGTTCTGAGCGACAGAGAGATTATCGAGATCCTCGCCTTCATCAAGAGCACATGGCCCGAACGCCAGCGTGCTGCACAGGCCCGGATCAGCGAGGGCGAAGGGGAGGGGTCATGAGTTCAGACACGAAAAGCCGGACACGGCGCTATTCACTGATAATGCTGCTGCCGCTGGTTATGTTTGCCGGGCTTGGCGCCTTTTTCTTTTGGGGGCTCTTCAATAACGACGACCGGCTGCCCTCGGCCCTTATCGGGCGGCCGGTGCCGGAATTCACGCTGCCGCCCATCGAAGGCCGGGAGGACGGGCTCACCTCGGCCGACCTGACGGGGCACGTTTCCCTTGTCAATGTCTGGGCGTCCTGGTGCGTGCCCTGCCGGGCCGAAAACCCGCTGATGGTGGAACTCGCCGGAACGGGCGAAGTGCCGATCTACGGCATCAATTACAAGGATGCCGCCGCCGAGGCACAGGCGTTTCTGGACGAGCTGGGCAATCCGTTCACCCGCATTGGCGCGGATCGAGATGGTCGCGTGGCAATCGACTGGGGGGTCTATGGTGTGCCTGAAACCTATGTGATCGATGCCGAAGGCCGGATCGCACACAAGCACGTCGGGCCGTTTAACCGGAAAATCCTGGATACAGAAATCCTGCCGCTGGTGCGCAGGTTGCAAGAGGAGGCCGCGCAATGAAACGGCGATTTTTTCTGACGGGAGCGATGGCGCTGGCATCCGGGCCCGCCTTTGCACGGCCTTTGAT
>NZ_LUKH01001112.1:0-1265 GCF_001593695.1 Leisingera sp. F5
CCGGTCTCCACCACGCTGGCCTCGGCAAATGCCGGGTGCAGGGTGAAGGCGGCGTTCAGCAGTTCGCTGAGCGACCGCAGGGTGATTGCCCGGTCCGAGCTGCTTTCGATCATGGTGCCGCCGATCATGAAATATCCGTCCCCGCGGGGAACAAGGTACAGCGGCATCCGTGGATGCAGCAGACGCAGGGTGCGGCTGATCTCCACCTCCGGGCAATGCAGGACCGCCATCTCGCCGCGCACCGGGCGCAAGCCCGGCAGGGATGCCGCCATGCCGGTGCAATCCAGCGTGACGCGGGCAGGGGCAGGAGTGCCATAACGGATTTCCACGCCCATCTCTTGCACTTTGGCGCTCAGATCCCGCAGCGCGCGCCGCGGGTCCAGATGTGCCTCCTGCTCAAAGAACAGCCCTTGCGAAAACCGCCCTCCCAGCGCTGGCTCTAGCCCGGTGATCTCTGCGCTGTTCACCTCCCGGTGCCCCGAGGTGCGGCGGCCAAAGCGAGTGAGTTCCGCCCGGTCGCGGGCAGGCGCTACCACCAGCGTGCCGCGCCTGTGGACTGGTGTGATCTTGGCCCACCAGCCGAAGGTGCGGCTGCCGAGGGTGATGACCTCCTCCTCGGCGCTTTCCCTTTCGCACCAGGGCGCCAGCATGCCGCCTGCAAAGCGCGCGACGCTGCTGTCTCCGGGGGTATTGCCCCGTTCATAGACCGTGACCTTGGCCCCGCGCTGCGCCAGCTCATAGGCGCAGGCGAGGCCGGCAAGGCCTGCGCCTGCGATGGTGATCATTCCGCCGGTTCCGCAGTCTCAGGCGCGGGCACATACAGTTCGCCGCCTTCGCGGAACTTTGCCGCCATTGCCTCCATGCCCTCTTTCTGAGCCTCGGCGCGGATGTCGTGGCTGATCCGCATGGAGCAGAACTTCGGCCCGCACATGGAGCAGAAATGGGCCACCTTATGGGCCTGCTTGGGCAGAGTCTGGTCGTGGAACTCGCGTGCGGTATCCGGGTCCAGCGACAGGTTGAACTGATCTTCCCAGCGGAATTCAAACCGCGCGCGGGACAGCGCGTCATCGCGGCGCTGGGCGCCCGGCAGGCCCTTGGCCAGATCGGCGGCATGGGCGGCAATCTTGTAGGTGATCACGCCGACCTTGACGTCGTCGCGGTCGGGCAGGCCCAAGTGTTCCTTGGGGGTCACGTAGCACAGCATCGCACAGCCGAACCAGCCGATCATCGCCGCCCCGATGCCGCTGGTGATATGGTCATAACCC
>NZ_LUKH01001113.1:0-1265 GCF_001593695.1 Leisingera sp. F5
CGACCCTGGGCCGCGACAAGCTGGAACTGGTCGAGGATGCTGATTTCAGTGCGCGCCGCAAGCAGATGAATCTGCCGCAGGAGAACGTGCTTTATTTCCTGGAAAAGCACAGCCCGGTGCTGGAGGCCTGGCAGTGTGAGCTGCTGCGCATCGTGCGGATGCTGGCGCAGTATTTTTATCCGCAGAAACAGACCAAAGTGATGAACGAGGGCTGCGCGACCTTCGTGCACTACTACATCATTAACAAGCTTTACGAGCAGGGCCAAATCACCGAAGGCGCCTTTATGGAGATTATGCACAGCCACACCAATGTGGTGCTGCAGCCGGAATTTGACGATCCGCGTTTCTCCGGTCTTAATCCTTATGCGCTGGGGTTTGCGATGATGCAGGACATCCGCCGGATCTGTCAGGACCCGACTGATGAGGACCGCGAATGGTTCCCCGATTTCGCCGGTGATCCCGACTGGCGGAAAGTGATGCGCGATGCATGGGCGAATTACCGCGATGAGAGCTTTATCCAGCAGTTCCTGTCGCCGCATCTGATCCGTAAGTTCAAGCTGTTCACGCTGACCAACGACGCCGACCTGCCCAACCTGGTGGTGAGCCAGATCCATAACCGCGCGGGATACAAGGCGATCCGCCGCGATTTGGCAAAGCAGTATGATCTGGCTTACTTGGAACCTGATATTCAGGTGACAGACGCGGATCTGCGCGGTGACCGGGAATTGAAGCTGACCCATACTGTGCGGGATGGCATTCATTTGGATGAGGAGGATCAGGAAGAGGTGCTGAAGCACTTGCGCCGTCTTTGGGGGTATGATGTCAGCTTGGACGCGGTGGAGACCGCCTTCGAAAACTGACGCTCTCCACAGGGCCGGATCCGGCTTTTGGCGGTAGCTTTTCAGCCTTGCTGCGGAAACGAAAACGCAGGCCCAGGGGCCTGCGTTTTGCTGTTTGCAAACTGGATAGGGCTTAGAATTCCACCACGGCGCGGATGGATTTGCCTTCGTGCATCAGCTCGAAGCCTTCGTTGATCTGATCCAGCGTCAGCTTATGGGTGATCATCGGATCGATCTCGATTTTGCCGTCCATGTACCAGTCCACGATCTTGGGCACGTCAGTACGGCCCGAGGCGCCACCGAAGGCGGTGCCGCGCCAGGACCGGCCGGTGACCAGCTGGAACGGCCGGGTGGAAATCTCGGCCCCGGCAGGCGCCACACCGATGATGATCGATTCACCCCAGCCTTTATGCGCCGCTTCCAATG
>NZ_LUKH01001114.1:0-1264 GCF_001593695.1 Leisingera sp. F5
CTGGTCGAGATGACTGCCACCCTGATCCCGGATCTGCGGCGGGTGGCGCGCACCGCTCATCAGGCTGCGATCTATATCTCCAACGGCCACGGCGCCTGGGAGGCCGCTTTGCAGAACACCCTGCAGCCGGGCGACCGCGTGCTTGTGCCCTCCTCAGGCCGCTTTGCCATCGGCTGGTCGGAAATGTCCCAAGGGCTGGGCGTCGAAACCGAAGTGCTCGATTTCGGCACCAGCGCGCCTTGGGACATGGCCCGCATCGCCGATGCGCTGGCCGCCGACACCGCCCACCGCATCAAGGCAGTCCTGGGCGTGCATGTGGACACCTCCAGCTCGATCCGCAACAACATTGCGGGGCTGCGTCATCTGCTGGACGAAACCGGCCACCCGGCGCTCCTGATGGCAGACTGCATCGCCTCGCTTGGCTGTGAGCGGTTCGAGATGGACGCCTGGGGCGTCGATGTGATGGTCAGCGCCAGCCAGAAGGGGCTGATGGTGCCGCCGGGCCTTGGCTTTGTATTTTTCAATGACAAGGCCGCCGTTGCCCGCAAAGCGCTGCCGCGGATCAGCCGTTATTGGGACTGGGCGCCGCGCGCCAACCCGCAGGAGTTCTACCAGTATTTCGGCGGCACCGCGCCCACGCACCACCTCTACGGCCTTCGCGCGGCGCTGGACATGATCCACGCCGAAGGGGTTGAAAACACCTGGGCCCGGCATGCCCATCTGGCCCGCACCATCTGGGCCGCTTGCGAGGCCTGGGGCGCTGACGGCCCGTTGCGCATGAACGTGCCGGAGCGGTCCTTGCGTTCCCATGCGGTCACCGCCTTGCGGATCGGGTCGCCGCTGGGAACCGAGCTGCGCATGTGGCTGGAACAGAGCCTGGGCCTGACGCTGGGCATCGGCCTTGGCATGGCGCCGTCAAGCAGCCCGGAATGGCACGGCTTTTTCCGACTGGGCCATATGGGCCATGTCAACGGCCATATGGTCATGGGCCTGCTGGGCGGTATCGAAACGGGGCTGAGGGCCCTGAATATCCCGCATGGGCCTGGCGCGCTGGAAGCCGCCGCAGCAGCAATGGCCGGGCACTAGCAGCCCCCCGGAAACAGGCAGAAGGCGGAGTCACGCCTTCTGCGAATTCAGACGTATTTCCAGCCTGGTGATAAGATGATTGATCAGCACCGCCAGCACCAGAACAGGCACCATTCCGTACATCACCCAGACCACAAAGAAGATCCACATCAGGTTGATCCCGGCAAAGGTGATTGCG
>NZ_LUKH01001115.1:0-1264 GCF_001593695.1 Leisingera sp. F5
GCCCTGGGGCGTCGCCTTCCCCGGCCAGGCGGCGCAGGACTGCGGCCAGGCACTGGGCGAACTCTGCGCCCGCCACCCCTCGCAGCTGTACGAGGCACTGATGGAAGGTCTGATCCTCGGCGCCCTGCTGCTGTACCTGGCCTGGCGCCGCAATGCCTTCCACACCCCGGGCCGCCTTCTGGGTGTGTTCCTTGCGGGCTATGGCCTTGCCCGCTTCATTGTTGAATTCTTCCGGCAGCCGGATGCGCAGTTTGTCTCTCCCGGCAATCCGCTGGGGCTGGCCTGGCACATGGACGGCTTCGGCCTCACCCAGGGACAGACGCTGTCGCTGCCGATGATCGCCATCGGCCTCTATTTCCTGCTGCGCGCCCGCCATACCGCCCGGAGCGCGGCATGAGCCTGGCAGATCACCTCGCTGCCCGCATCCAGGCGGATGGCCCGATGTCTGTTGCCGCCTACATGGGGGAGTGCCTGCTGCACCCGCAGTATGGCTATTACACCACCCGCGATCCGCTTGGTGCGCAGGGCGATTTCACCACCGCGCCGGAAATCAGCCAGATGTACGGCGAGCTGATCGGCCTCGCCCTGGCCCAATGCTGGCTGGACCAAGGCGCCCCGGCCCCCTTCACGCTCGCCGAACTGGGACCGGGCCGCGGCACTCTGATGGCTGACCTCTTGCGCGCCACCCGCGGCGTGCCGGGGTTCCACACGGCGATGCAGATCAAACTGGTCGAGGCCTCACCGAAACTGCGCAACACCCAAGCCAGGACGCTGGACGCATATGCCCCCGAATGGCTGGACCATGCGGACGCCCTGCCGGGCCAGCCGCTGTTCCTGGTGGCAAATGAGTTTTTCGACGCCCTGCCCATCCGCCAATTCATCCGCAGCGGCGATCTCTGGAGCGAAAAGCGCATCGGTCTGCAAGACGGCGCGCTCGCCTTCGGCCTCAGCCCCGCCGCGCCGCAGCCAGCCCTGGATCACCGGTTGCAGGACACGCAGGAGGGCGATCTGGTCGAACTCTGCGACGCCGCCGCCCCCGTCACCCAGGCCATCGCAGTCCGAATCGCCACCCATGGCGGCGCGGCTCTGATTGCGGATTACGGCGACTGGCGCGCCCTTGGCGATACCATGCAAGCCGTGCGCGCGCATGAACCCGCCGATCCGCTGCAAGCCCCCGGCGAGGCCGACCTGACTGCCCATGTGGATTTCGAAGCGCTGGCAATGGCAGCAAAATCCAAGGGTTGCGCCTATACCCGCCTCACCC
>NZ_LUKH01001116.1:0-1263 GCF_001593695.1 Leisingera sp. F5
CGGCTAACCAAGACCGGCGGAGACAACCGCATGGCCAGAAAAACCGTATGAAAAGGAAATCTGAGACCTCATGGCTCAAAACGTATCAATGGAGGATTTCGAAGCCCTCCTGAACGAAAGCTTCGAAATGGACACCCCGGACGAGGGTTCGGTTGTCAAAGGCAAAGTACTGGCAATCGAAGCCGGTCAGGCCATCATCGACGTCGGCTACAAAATGGAAGGCCGCGTTGACCTGAAAGAATTCGCAAATCCTGGCGAAGCTGCTGAAATCGCTGTTGGCGATGAAGTGGAAGTCTTCCTGCGCTCGGCTGAAAACGCCCGCGGCGAAGCCGTCATCTCGCGTGAGATGGCCCGCCGTGAAGAAGCCTGGGACCGCCTGGAAAAAGCCTATGCAGACGATCAGCGCGTCGAAGGCGCGATCTTCGGCCGCGTCAAAGGCGGCTTCACCGTCGACCTGGGCGGCGCTGTTGCCTTCCTGCCCGGTTCGCAGGTTGACGTGCGCCCCGTGCGCGACGCCGGCCCGCTGATGGGTCTGAAGCAGCCGTTCCAGATCCTGAAAATGGACCGCCGCCGCGGCAACATCGTTGTTTCGCGCCGCGCCATCCTCGAAGAATCGCGTGCCGAACAGCGTGCCGAAGTCATCGGCAACCTGACCGAAGGCCAAGCGGTCGACGGTGTGGTCAAGAACATCACCGAATACGGTGCGTTTGTTGACTTGGGCGGCGTTGACGGCCTGCTGCACGTCACCGACATGGCATGGCGCCGTGTGAACCACCCCTCCGAGATCCTGTCGATCGGCGAAACCGTCAAGGTTCAGGTCATCAAGATCAACAAAGAGACCCACCGCATCAGCCTCGGCATGAAGCAGTTGCAGGAAGATCCGTGGGATCTGGTCGGCGCCAAGTACCCGCTGTCCTCCGTGCATAAGGGCCGCGTCACCAACATCACCGATTACGGTGCATTTGTTGAGCTGGAGCCGGGCGTCGAAGGTCTGGTTCACGTCTCCGAGATGTCCTGGACCAAGAAAAACGTCCACCCGGGCAAAATCGTCTCCACTTCCCAGGAAGTCGACGTCATGGTTCTGGAAATCGACGGTGCCAAGCGCCGCGTTTCCCTGGGCCTCAAGCAGACCATGCGCAACCCGTGGGAAGTCTTCTCCGAAGCCAACCCGGAAGGCACCGAGGTCGAAGGCGAAGTCAAGAACATCACCGAATTCGGTCTGTTCATTGGCCTCGACGGCGACATCGACGGCATGGTTCACCT
>NZ_LUKH01001117.1:0-1262 GCF_001593695.1 Leisingera sp. F5
ATGTCATTTTTCCAGCCAGCACAAATTCTGCCACAGCCGAGTGATCCTCGGTCAGCATTTCGATATGCCCGTCCCGCAGCCGGTAGATCCGGCTGTCGCCGGCCCATAGCCCGGCAAAATGCTGATTGGCCATCACCAGTGCAGCAACCGTCGATCCGATTGTGCCGCCGCCGCGGGCATCGGCCTCAGCCCGGATTGCCGTATGGGCGTTCTGGATCGCCTCCCGCAGCGCTTGCATCCGCGCCGCCGGATCAAGCCCCAGCGGGATCATGGCCGCCGCATCGGCGATCAGCCGGCTGGCATAATCCCCGGCGTCATGGCCGCCCATTCCGTCTGCCACCAGCCAGATGTCATGTTCCGGCAACGCCAGAACTGCGTCTTCGTTAACCTTGCGCTTCAGCCCGACATGGGTCTGCGCGGTGTAGCGGTATTTGCGCAGCTGGTTCATCACAGCCCCTCCGCAACCGTCCAAAGCGGCGCCCCAAGGTCAAACATTCCCAATGCAGTACCGCCTTGCGGAAGACCCGGACAGGCCAGCCTCCGCGGCGCACCATCCAGCATCGCCGTCCACAGGCTGCAGCCGGTCAGCCTCCCTTCCAGCGCGGCACCCGCCAGGGCGCCAGGCAGCACTTCCGGCCCCTGGGCACCAGCCAAAACAAAGCCAGGGCCTACAGCCGGCAGCGGACCCGCCGACCGTATGTCCGGCGCTGGAATGCTTGCAAGCTCTTCTGCCAGATCGTCCTTGGTCATCGTGTCCTCCAATGCATCCAGCGCAACATTCTCCAGCCGCTCGAACAGCCCCCCCTCGCAAAAGCGGGGCAAGGCCGCATCGCCCGGCCCGGGAAGCGCCACCATCAGCGTCAGCGGGAACCGCCGGCCCACCCGGTCGACCGAGGGCATCAGCACCCCGATCGCCCTTTGCGCACCAGCCAGCCCGGCAGGCAAGCAGAACCGCCAGATCGGCGCGGTCATGTAGTGGGCATCAAAACCGGACCCATAAGCCTCCCGCCCGTCCAGCATAACCTGCTGCAGCCAGGCATCCCAAACCCGCACAAATCCGCCCGGCGTATTCAGCCGGAAAAAATCCCCGACTGAAGGCATCTTACCGAATGCACCGAAGCCTGCCATTACATCGACTTCGGGCAGCTGAATTTTGCCATTGCCGGCAGGGCAAAGGGATTGATGACTGAACCCGATTGCAGTTCGAACAGCGCCAGACGTCCGCCGACGCGGATCACCCTTTTGCCCAAGAAGCGCGACGC
>NZ_LUKH01001118.1:0-1261 GCF_001593695.1 Leisingera sp. F5
TCCGGCGCATTGATTGCATGGGCTGGGCTATGTTCGCCCCATGATGTTTGACCTGCCTGATTCCCCGACGCTGTACCAAGCGCTTTCAAACCCGGCATCAATCTGCGCCGCAATCACCGGCTCGCCGGCCTTTAGCGCGGTGAACCCCTCGCGCAGGCGGCGCTGGCGGGCCATTTCCAGAAAGGTCATGCCGAAATGCCGCTTGAAGGCCCGCCGCACGGTGGACGCATCCAGCCCCATCCGCGCAAGGTCCCCCTCGCCCCAGCGGTACGCCGGGCGTTCCTCCAGCTTGGTCAGCAGATCCTGAACAACTGGATCATCCCCTGCAGCCGCCGCTAGCGGTTTGCAGCGTTTGCAGGCGCGGAACCCCGCTTCGATACATTGGCCGGGGCTGGCAAAGAACTGGCAATTCTCGAACTTCGGATTGCGCGCCGGGCAGGTTAGCCGGCAGAAAATACCGGTCGAGGTCACGCCGACATAGGCGCGCCCCTCATAGGCGTCATCACGGGTGATCAGCGCTTGGTACAGCGTCTGGGAATCAGGCAGGTCAAACATCATGGGGCAAGCATAGACCAGCATTACCCGCCAATGCGCCGAAGATCGGGCGTTGATATTCACTTTGGCGACAGGACAGGGAAAAGCCGGGCAGAGCCCGTCCGCGGGCGGGCGGCGGAACTTTTGAGAAAGGCAGTTTATCCCGCCAAACCCTCCAACGCAGCGTATGAAGCCCGACCTCCCCGAAGAGCCCGCCCGTTGGGGCGGACGGGCTCTGCCCGGCGGCGCTGCGCGCTTTGATTCCGGGCGGGGTGTTGCGCGGCCGCCGTACGTTGCCTTCACGCGATCCTCACGCTCCCATGCCAGACTGCCTGCTGATCGAGATCACCCGCCATGGCCCCGCGCATGGGCCATGATACAAGGCGCAGGCATCTGTGAGGCTGCCTGCGTATCCCCCGGAGACCGGCCCCGATAAAAAGGGGGTCGTTCAGGAATTCCTGACCGAGCAGGCCCCGCGGGGTCTGTCCATTCTCTAAACGGCGGCGCCGCCACCCCTAATTAACGGCCCCCGGTAAGACGAAGAATTCAGAATCCGCCGCTATTTCCAGGTGGCACTGCAGACATGAAAAAGGCCGCCCTCCCGGACGGCCCCTTTTGTGCTGCTTGCAGGCCGGGTCTTACTTCGGTCCCAATGCCACCATCCCCTTCAGGATGTCGATGGCATAGGCCAGCTGGTAATCCTCTTCGCGCAGTTCGGCGGCTTTCT
>NZ_LUKH01001119.1:0-1261 GCF_001593695.1 Leisingera sp. F5
GCCACGGTGTGGTGCGGCCGGAGCTGGAGGCTGGCAGCATGGCAGCGCTGCCCTTGAATACCGACAGCACTCTTGGCCCCGTGGGTCTGTGTGTCCGGCGGGAGCACCAGCTTTCGGCTGCAGCCCAGCGGTTTTGTGCGGCCCTGCGCAGGGCTTGCACCGCGCTGGGGCTGGTTTAGGAACCGCCTGTATTCCGGCATGCCGGGTTGCGGCATTGCCGTGTGTTTCCTTTACCGCCGTCATGAAGTAATATTCACCAAACATTATTTGTGCATTTGATTGCGCGGCGATACGGGAAGGAAACGGTATGGAGTTCACCAGGCGTGAATTTGGGTTGTCGGCTGCAGTGGGGCTGGCGGCTGCAGCTGTCCCCGGCTGGGCTTCGGCGCGGATCACTTTGGGCAATAAGCGGATTGAGACGGTTTCAGACGGGTATCTCACTTTGCCGCCGGAGTTTCTGTTTGACGGGCTTGAGCCGGATGCTTTGCAACAAGCGTTGAAACAGTACGGGCTTGCAGCCGGGCCGCTGACGCCGGAGGTGAATGTAACCTTGCTGCGCGAAGAGGGCCGAGTTGTTCTGTTCGATGCCGGCGCCGGGCCGGGGTTTCAGGATAGTGCCGGAAATCTGCCCGGCGCGCTGGATGTTCTTGGCGTCACGCCTGACGAGGTGACGCATGTGGTCTTTACACATTGCCATCCGGATCACCTGTGGGGGGTGCTGGATGATTTTGACGATCTGTTGTTCCCTGGCGCAGACTATCTGATGGGGCAGAGAGAATGGGATTACTGGTTCGACCCGCAGACTGCAGACAGGATTGGCAGCAGCAGGACGGCCATGGCCATTGGGGCCCGGCGCAGGATGGAGCGGCTGGAAGACAAGGTGCAGCTTTTCCGGAACGGCGAGGAGATCCTGCCTGGAGTCGCAGCTCATGCCACGCCAGGCCACACGCCGGGGCATATGTCATTTGAAGTCAGGGATGGCAGTAACAGTGTCCTGGTTCTAGGGGATGCGTTGGGTAATCATCATGTAAGCTTTGCTGACCCTGGCAGGCCGGTTGGTGCCGACCAAGAGCCGCAAACGGCTGCTGTGGCACGTATGCGTTTGCTGGACCGGCTTGCCGCCGAACAAATGCAGTTGATCGGCTATCATCTGCCCGGCGGCGGTATCGGGCGGGCGGAGCGCATTGGCAGCGGCTACCGCTTTGTACCAGCGGTTTAACAGGCTGCTGAAGAAGTCGGCTCTCGACGCGGTCTGAGGAAC
>NZ_LUKH01001120.1:0-1261 GCF_001593695.1 Leisingera sp. F5
TGGATACCTGCCTTGATCTTCTCGGCAGTCGACTTTTCGTTCTCCAGGTCGTCCTTCAGCGCGGCAATGGCCAGTTCGATCACTTCGACGGTCGACGGGTCCACCTTGTCGGTGTGCTCTTCCACTGCTTTTTCGGTCGAGTGGATCAGGCTTTCGGCCTGGTTCCGGGCTTCGATCAGCTCGCGGCGTTCTTTGTCCGCTTCGGCGTTTTCTTCGGCGTCCTTGACCATTTTTTCGATATCGTCGTCCGAGAGGCCGCCCGATGCCTGGATAGTGATCTGCTGTTCCTTGCCGGTCGCCTTGTCCTTGGCGCCGACCGACACGATGCCGTTGGCGTCGATGTCGAAGGTCACTTCGATCTGCGGCAGGCCGCGCGGTGCCGGAGGGATTTCCTCGAGGTTGAACTGGCCGAGCATCTTGTTGTCGGCGGCCATTTCACGCTCACCCTGGAAGCAGCGGATGGTCACGGCGTTCTGGTTGTCTTCCGCGGTCGAGAACACCTGGGACTTCTTGGTCGGGATGGTGGTGTTACGGTCGATCAGACGGGTGAAGACACCGCCCAGGGTTTCGATACCCAGGGACAGGGGGGTCACGTCGAGCAGCACCACGTCTTTGACGTCGCCCTGCAGAACGCCGGCCTGGATGGCCGCACCCATGGCAACCACCTCGTCCGGGTTCACGCCCTTGTGCGGTTCTTTGCCGAAGAACTTGGTGACTTCTTCAATGACGCGCGGCATGCGGGTCATACCGCCGACCAGAACAACCTCGTCAATGTCGCTTGCCGACAGGCCTGCGTCTTTGAGGGCTGCCTTGCAAGGATCCATCGAGCGTTTGATCAGGTCGCTGTCCAGGCTTTCCAGCTTGGCGCGGGTCAGTTTCATCACCATGTGCAGCGGCTGGCCCGAAGACGGGTCCATCGAGATGAACGGCTGGTTGATCTCGGTCTGCGAGGTGGAGGACAGCTCGATCTTGGCTTTCTCCGCGGCCTCTTTCAGGCGCTGCAGGGCCATCTTGTCCTTGGACAGATCGACGCCGTTTTCCTTTTTAAACTGGTCCGCCAGGTAGTTGACGATCCGCATGTCAAAGTCTTCGCCGCCCAGGAAGGTGTCGCCGTTGGTCGATTTCACTTCGAACAGGCCGTCGTCGATTTCCAGGATGGTCACGTCGAAGGTGCCGCCGCCGAGGTCATAAACCGCGATGGTTTGGGTTTCTTCTTTGTCGAGGCCATAGGCCAGCGCAGCCGCGGTCGGCTCGTTGATGA
>NZ_LUKH01001121.1:0-1261 GCF_001593695.1 Leisingera sp. F5
CAGTTATGCAGGACATTGGAATGTTGTGCCTGATGCATTCATAGACAACGTCCACTGCATCCTCACCATAACGCATTGGAGAGATGACCGGGCTGATATGCGCCTTGACGAAGGGGCGTTTGGAGAACTCCCCCGGACCGCCTGCAGCGATATCCAGCATCTCCACAATCGGCGCCACATGCTCAGCCAGCGTAAACGACGTCGCCACTGGTTTGGTGGTGTTCTTCAGCAGCGCATAGACCGTGTTCACGTCCAGATCGTAGTTGTCCGGCACATCTGTCGCCACGCAGCAGCGGGTGAACCAGCTGACATTGGCCAGAGTGTCCTGCAGCCGGGTAAAGTCATGCAGGTCAGTCAGCGTCGAAGGCCGGTACACCCCGCTTTCCATATCCAGCGTCTGCACAGCCGCGCCGCCGGTGCCGAAATGCACCGCATTGCCGCCCACCGTGATTGAGCGGCTGTCATCGCGTCCGTGCAGAACAAACGTCTTGGCAGCCTGGTCAATCGCCTGTTCCACCAGTTGCGGCGGAAACACTACCCGCCCGGCACCGTTGTCCTGCGCCCCTGCCGCCAGCAGATCGGCGTGCAGCTGGGACGGAACTTCCCCCATGCCAAGCTTGGCCAGCAATTCCAGTGATGTGGAGTAAACCCGCTCCAGTTCCTCAGGGGTCAGCGGCTTATAGTCTCCGCCGATCTGGCCCGGCGGACAGGGATCCACGGCAGGCTTTGCCGCCCTCTGCGCCAAACGCTCCCGGCGCCCGCCCCGTTTGGCTCGCTGCTCTGCCATTATTGTGACCTCCTGAGGTAAATCTTACCCCAATGTTCCCGCCGCAGCCGCCGGCTGGCAATCACAGGAGCAGAACTACCAGCTTATTCAACAAAGTTTTCGAATTTTTGATAATTACACTCCCCTGTATTGCAGCCTGCGCTGACCGGGCGCTTAGTCATGCAAAATCCATCGGGAGGTCCCTTTCATGAAATCGCGCACCAAGGTTGTGGTGATCGGAGGCGGCATCGCCGGCTGCTCCACCCTCTACCACCTCACTCAGGAAGGCTGGAGCGACGTCGTTCTTGTCGAACGCAACGAACTGACCAGCGGCACCACCTGGCATTCAGCGGCGCAGGTCACGAATTTCGGCATGAACCAGACCATGGTCGGCCTCAAGACCCACTCGATCAACCTGTACAAAGAGCTGGCTGAGGACCCGGATTACCCGATCAACTACCACCACGGCGACGGCGGTATCCGCCTGGCCAATAC
>NZ_LUKH01001122.1:0-1258 GCF_001593695.1 Leisingera sp. F5
ACGTGATGTCGCACCGCTCTGGCGAGACCGAGGATGCCACCATTGCCGACCTCGCGGTTGCCACCAACTGCGGCCAGATCAAAACCGGCTCACTGGCGCGCTCCGACCGGCTCGCCAAGTACAACCAGCTGATCCGGATCGAGGAAATGCTGGGTGAAGTGGCCGAATACGCAGGCCGTTCGATCCTGAAGCGCTGATCGCAGCCGCTTGACCATTGCACTGTGTCCCGGCAAGGCTGGGGCACAGCAGCCCCCGGCTCCGGAAAGGGCCGGGGGTTTTCTTTAAGGACGTTCGGGTCGCCTTATGAAAACACTTTCCTTTGCTTCGCTGGCCGTCGCTGCAGCAGCTTCAGCCTCTGCGGCTCCTGGCGCCGAAGAAACCTGCAAGGCACTTGCCGCCCGGATGCAGGGAGACGGGCTTGGAATGAATCTGTGCACCTGCACCTACAAGCTGGCCGATGACATCTTGGATCAAGACATCAAAACGCTGCTGTTCCTTTCCTGGACAGACGGCATCGACCGCCAGGCCGAAGCTGATGCCCTGAACCCCCGCGGACGGGCCAGCAAACAGGTCAAGAATCTGGAGCGGGCGGTCAGAAAGAAATGTTCGCCGTTTTGACATCCTTTGGGATAGGGCCGGGTTGCCAATTCTTCCCTGTCATGGGCAGTTTTTGACAGGGAACGCCTTCCGCAAGGTCATGGGCGGGCGTTGACCTGCATCAATTCCCGGCCGTGCCGGAGCAGGCATTCTGCAGCTGAACTTTCAAAGCAGGAGCTTGTCATGACACCCGCGCGTTTTATCGTCCTTTCACTTGTATCCCTGCAGCTGCTGCTTGCAGCCTGTACCGCACCCGATACCTATCCTATCAGTGGCGAAGAATGCGGGCCGTCGGACCCGGTTCAGGATCTTGATGCCAGCGATTGCCTGACACCGCTTGTCTCCTGATCAGCAGAACCTGGCGTCTTTGCTTTCCTGACTGCAGCTTACCTTGCCTGCCTGAAGATGGCGGGAAACGTGCCTTTCTTTGCGTAAGTTTGCCGGGTTCCGCGAGCGCAGGTTTCTCTGACGCTGCGTGTACGGGCGGGAGCTGCTTGTGTGGCCCGGTTCACAGACGGTCCATCACGGACATGTTATCTCTGTCTTACGCGGTCCGGTTGTTACCGCGGGAGAGGAGAGACCACCATGTCATATCGAGGTTTACGGAGATTGGCAGTTCTTGTGGGTCTTTCAGTACTGCTAGGGTGCAGCGGGCCGGGAT
>NZ_LUKH01001123.1:0-1256 GCF_001593695.1 Leisingera sp. F5
GCCGATACCGGCGGAAAACAGCATCGCAAACCAGCTGAAGTTGGTGAATTCCGGGCGCGAGTCGTCATCCCCCAGCCGGAGGCTGCCGAATTTCGAGAACATCAAGAAGAAGCAGAAGAACATGATCCCGGCCAGAACCGAGATGTAATACCAGCTGAGACCGCCTTCGATCCAGCTGCGCACCGATTTATACAGGCCGCCTGCGAATTCCACGTTCAAAACTGTGAAAATAACAAAAGCGGCGATCATCGCCTTGGCGGCGATGCCCATCCCCGGATGCAGACCGGTAAAGAAACCGGATTTCGCCACCAGGTGGCTGTTGGAATTGCTTTCGGACATATGGCCCTCCCTTTGTCCCTATACGCTTGCGCTCCCCGGATCCTCCGCCCAGGAAAGCTGCCCGGTCCGTGCAGACGGGATGAAGCCCTCCCGTTTGCACAGCTGTCCGGAAAATCCCTCCCCCGGGGTGCCGCCTCTGCCGCGGGCAAATTGCGGACCGGATCGGGGAGGAGACCCGGCCCGCATAAGGAAAACCGGCAGCCGCAAACTGCCGGTTCCCAAATTATCCGCGCTGGCCGACGTGGCGCCCGGCGCCCTCCGGCAACGCCAGCCCGGCATGGGCGGCGGCAAAACTTGCCAGTTTGTCGGCGACCTCCGGCGACGGCAGCGAGGTGCCCCGCGCGTTCAGGTCCATGTGCAAAAGCAGCGTTTCCACCGTCGCCGCCAGCTTTCCCTCGGGGCCAATCAGGCGGTGGAACAGATGCATCTTCTTGCCTGCGCCCTGCAGCACCTGGGTGGTCACACTCAGCGCATTGCCCTCGTGCAGCTCGTCCAGGAACCGCACGTGGTTCTCGACGGTGAAATAACTGCCGCCCGCGGCGATGTACTCCGCATCGCAGCCGATCATCTCCATGAAGCGGTCGGTCGCCTGGGCCGAAGCCTCGGTGTAATGCGCCTCGTTCATATGGCCGTTGTAGTCGGTCCAGCTCTGCGGCACCGGGCGGTAGACGGTGACCGGCAGATCAGCCGCCTCCGGCACGGGCAGCATCGCCTCATGCGCAGTGATCACACCGCCAGCCCCGCTGCCGGATTTCTTCAGCGCCCGCATCATGCCAACCAGGTTGTCATCCCGCAGCCGCTCCAGATCGCGGATCGGCATATGCCCGGATTGCGCATCCGACTGGCCCGCGATCAAATCCACCAGCTCCTCGGTGAACTCCGGCACATCCATCAGCTTGGTCCAGGGCCATTCCAGC
>NZ_LUKH01001124.1:0-1255 GCF_001593695.1 Leisingera sp. F5
GGAGGATCCCTGCAGCGCCGCCACCTGCGGGTTCAGGTCCGGACGGCGGTCCCAATAGGTGTCCTCGAAATTATGCTGCAGGTAGACAAGGAAAACACCGATCATGCCGCCCAGGAACGAAAACGCCAGCCAGACCCAGATCCCGGTCATCCCCGCCGCCCGGTAGAGCAGCACCAGCAATGCGGCAATCACCAGATTGTGCAGAACCACCCCCAGCGCACCAAAACGCCCGGTATTCTTGGGCCAGCGGTAGCGGATGAAATAGGTGAACGCCGCCCCCAGCGGCACCAGCACAAACGGATTGCGGTACAGGCGGTAACCCAGCCGGTCCCAGACCCCGGCCTTGGCCCATTCCCGCACCGTCATGGTGTGGATCTCACCTGTCTCCCGGTGTTCCAGGTTGCCGATGTTGGAGTGGTGCAGATTGTGGTTTTGCTTCATCACCTCAAACGGCGCAAAGGTGAAGGGCGACAGCACATGGCCGGCAATCTCGTTCTGGATCCGGGTTTCAAACAGCGAGTGATGCCCGGTGTCATGCTGCAGCACATACAACCGCACTGCGGCAAAGGCAAAAACCACACCTGCCGGCAGCATCACAAACCACTGGTCCGCATAGGCGACGGCCACGGTAAGCGCCGCAAAGTAGACCGCAAATGTACCGAAATAGCTGACCGACGCCAGCCGGTTGTCCTGTTGTGTGAATTGACGCGTATGTGTCCTCAGATCCATGAACCCGTCCCTAAAGCCGATGCGTGACAGCTGTGCAAAACGCGCATCCCGTCCAAAGTAGATTTCCAGATAACTCCGCCTTGTGCAAAAACAAGGTTATCACCGGATAATCCATTCAACTTGAAAGGTATCAATCTGCAGCAGTGAAGGAAACACAGAGAGGCCAAGCCCCGCATGAAGCAGGCAAAAGGCCGCTCAGCCCCGCGCAACGCAAAAGCGCCGCCCGTCAGGGCGGCGCCGGGCCCAACGGGCCTAGGTATTTCTTTGGAAATGCCGCAAGCCGGGCGGGAGCACCCTGCCTTAGCTGGATCCGCCGCCGCGCTTATTCAAATGCTTGGCCAAAGCGCCGGCATTCTTGGCCCGCTTGCCCTTATAAGGGTTCTTGTCGCCCTGGCCGCGCATATACAGCCGGATCGGGGTGCCAGGCATGTCGAAATCTTCACGCAGGCCGTTAACCAGATACCGGTTATAGCTTTCCGGCAGCTTATCGGGATGCGAGCACATCACCACAAACCCCGGCGGGTAA
>NZ_LUKH01001125.1:0-1254 GCF_001593695.1 Leisingera sp. F5
TGAGGTAGCCATTGTCCAGCAGCAGCGTCTCAAGCATGCCGGTCTTGCTGGAAAACACCACCATCAGCCCGGTTGTGCTCGGCAGGCCGAGTTTAGGGTTGTCGAAAAATCCCGGGCTCATCTTCATGGCAAAACTGCCGATCCCCGGCACATAGGCCGTTTTGACACAGACTTCGCCGTTATAATCCGGCACAGGCAGCGTCATGATCGGCGGCATCACCACCTTGCCCCCGGCCAGCGTGGTAAAGCCCCGCTCGACACAATCCACCGCGTCCTTATCCAGCGGCACCAGATCGCGCAGCTCCGTCTCAGTCAGGATCTTGATGTCAGGCATCTGCGCCCCCCTTGGTTTCGGCTTCCACATTGACATCTTCTCCGTTGATGATGCGTTTGTGCAGGGTCATGTCGATGTTCTGACCACTGACTAATGAGACGCAGCGGCCGGGGTTTTCGATCTTGCCCGCCAGCAGGGCAGCGATACCGACGCTGCCGGAGCCTTCGATCACCTGGCGTTCTTCGAAATAGGCATGACGGATGGCGGCGGCGATTTCCGTCTCGGAAACCAGCACCACATCATCGACAAAAGCCCTTGTCATTTCAAAGGTATAGGCATTATTCAACCCGATGCCGCCGCCCAGAGAATCCGCAAGCGTGGCTTTTTCCTCAACCAGGACCGGTTTACCGGCCTGCAGGCATTCATACATTGCCGCGCCGCGTTCCATCGACACGCCAATCACGCGGATTTCAGGGTTCACTGCCTTCATCACCATCGCCACGCCGGAAATCAGCCCGCCGCCGGACAGCGGCACCAGCACGGTGTCCAGATCCGGCGCCTGTTCCAGAATTTCCAGCGCCACGGTGCTTTGGCCCGCGATGATGCTGCGGTGATCAAAGGGCGGCAGCATGGTCATGCCGTCCGCCACCAGCCTGTCGACCTCCACCTGCGCATCGTCCTGCGAGCGGCCCGCAATGCGCACTTCGGCGCCGTGGGATTTGATGCCCTCGACCTTGTTCTGCGGCACCAGCTTCGACATGCAAATGATGCAGCGCACCCCGGCCTGCGCTGCCGCATAGGCCAGCCCGCGCCCGTGGTTGCCGGTGGACACGCCAACCACACCCGCCGTGCGCTGTTCATCGGTCAGCGACAAAACTGCATTGGTGGCACCGCGCAGTTTGAAACTGCCAGTGATCTGGGTGCTTTCCAGCTTCAACGAAACCTCTCCGCCGCAAAGCGCGCTGAGAGAGGGCGAAGAT
>NZ_LUKH01001126.1:0-1253 GCF_001593695.1 Leisingera sp. F5
CCGTTGGCATCACCGCCCATGCCGCGGAACAGCTGGGCGAAGTGGTCTTTGTGGAGCTGCCGGAAGTCGGCACCGAGGTCTCCAAGGATGAAGAAATCGTGGTGATTGAATCGGTCAAGGCGGCCTCCGACATCCTGGCGCCGCTGGACGGTGAAGTGGTCGAAGTGAACGAGGCGCTGACCGATGATCCCGGCAAGGTGAACGAAGACCCCGAAGGCGGCGCCTGGTTCTTCAAACTCAAGCCCTCGGATCTGTCGCCGATGGACGATTACATGGATGACGCCGGCTACAAGGATTTCATCAGCTGATCCGCGAGCGGCCCAATCGGGGCTGCCGCTGAATTCCGCCTTGTTCCCTGCTGGGAACAAGGCGGTGCCTCCGGCGGGAGGTATTTGTAACCAGAAAGAAGCCGGGGGGCTGCCCCGGTCCGGCTCAATAGCCGCGCTGCCGGTCCACTTCGTGCAGCAGCTCTTCGCCGGCCTCCAGCCGCCGGTAATTCTCCACCACGTCCCGAAGCGCATCGCCCAGATGCCAGCCTGACACATGCGGCGTGACCGTTACCTGCGGATGCGTCCACAGCGGGCTGTCTGCGGGCAGGGGTTCCTGGCTGACCACATCCAGCACCGCATGGCCCGGCGTACCCTTGTCCAGAGCGGCAGCAAGCGCGGCTTCATCCACCAGATCGCCGCGGCCTGCATTGATCAGCGTCGCGCCCGGCTTCATCGCTGCCAGCATCCGGGCTTCCATCAGCCCGCGGGTGGCCGGGGTGGAGGGCAGAATGGCGCAGACATAGTCGCATATCCCCAGCATCTGCGGCAGCGCCGCCTCGCCGTGGCGGCAATCCACACCGGTGATCTCCTTGGGGGAGCGACTCCAGCCTAGCACCCGGAACCGCATATCGCGCATCAGCCGCGCGGACATGCCGCCGATATGGCCGAGGCCCAGCACGCCCACTGTGGTTTCTGCGGCGCGTTTCGGCGCCTGCGGCGCCCAGGCGCTGCGGGATTGGGATGCTGCGTGTTCCGCCATGTTCCGCTGGCTGCGCAGCACATAGGCGAGGCAGTATTCGGCGATCTCCTGCGCGGGCTCCAGCGGCTTCAGCCGGGTGACGCGCACATGCGGCGCAACGCTGGGGTGTGCGACGATGCTGTCCACCCCTGCACCCAGCTTTTGCACCAATTGCAGGTTCGGCAGCTGCGCGGCCAGATCGCCCTTCAGCGCCGAGACCGCCAGCATGGTGATGTCTTCCAGGT
>NZ_LUKH01001127.1:0-1253 GCF_001593695.1 Leisingera sp. F5
CGCGCGGCGCGCCCGCGGCACCCCCAGGATCGCCGGGCGGCTCTTGCGCCGCGTTGTGGACTTTGCGGTTGTGGAGGGCGATGGCACGATCACCCGCGAACTGGCCGATGGAGCACTGACCCGCCTGGGAGTGGATCAGCTGGGGCTGGATGGCGCTGACCGGCGGTATCTGACTCTGGTGGCCGAGAATTACGGCGGCGGACCAGTGGGGATCGAGACTATCTCGGCCGCCTTGTCCGAAAGCCGTGACGCGCTGGAGGAAGTGATAGAGCCCTACCTCTTGCAGCAGGGCCTGATCCAGCGCACCCCGCGCGGACGGATGCTGGCGCAAAAGGCCTGGACCCATCTGGGCATGGCGCCGCCGCGTTCACGGAACGATTTGTTCGGGTAGATAGCGGACAATCTACTATAAGTGTGTCAGCCATGCTGTCCAAATGTTTCGCGCGCGAAACATTGCGTCAGGAGTGATGACCTATACTGCGGGGGCGGAAGGCAGAAGCGATGCCTCTGTGATGCTCGGGCCGGGCGCTGCGTTGCAGCGCGGCGTTGCCTCCGGCGGGGGTGTTTTTGACCAGAAAGAAGCCGGGCCGCATCCGCTTGACGCGATGCTGGATGCGCCGCGCCAGCGGCGCCCGGCCCAAGGCTGTTTCCGGCCCTCTGGCGCAGCCAGGGGGCCGGACAGGCGCGGGAGCCTTCCCCTTGCCGCCGCGCGGCACAGACGGCATAGACAGGGCAGGATCAAGGAGACGCATATGACCGCCCAGCTGCCAGGCCTGACGCCGGAACAGATCGAAGCCCTGTTTACCCGCCAAGATGGCTCTTACGCTTGTGCCCGCTGGGGCCGGCCGGTTGCGCCGATTGTCTTTGGCGTTCAGGATGAAACGCTGAAGACGGTAAAGGGCGCATTGGAAGCGGTGATGACATTGGCGGGTCATCAGATGGCCGAGACCGACCCGGAGCTGGGTTCGAACCTGATGTTCTTTTTCTTCCTGAACTGGAATGAGCTGCTGGAAGTGCCCGACCTGGACCGGCTGATCCCTGGGCTTGCGCCGCTGGTGGCACGGCTGAAAGATGCGGAGGCCAACCAGTACCGCGCCTTCCGGTTTGATGATCAGGGCGGCATCAAGGCGGCGTTTGTGTTTCTGCGGATGCAGGGGGCGATGGCGCAGATGCCCGCCGAGACGCTGGCGCTCACCCAGGCAGTGCAGGTAGCGCTGATGTGGGGCGATACGGCCTTTGCCGAGGCCTCGCCG
>NZ_LUKH01001128.1:0-1250 GCF_001593695.1 Leisingera sp. F5
GCCGTGTTGCGAACGAGAGTTAAGGTTTTGCAAAAAAACCTACAACTCAATCTTTGTAACGGTTTGAAACATGACTGTAACAGATAAGCAAATCACCGCTCAAAATTGCGCAAATAACTGAAATACACAAATAAAAAGCCGCCCGAAGGCGGCTTTTGCAGTTAGTTTTGTGAACCGTCAGTTTGCCTGGCGGCGCAGGAATGCGGGAATTTCGATGCGTTCCTGGTCCGGGTCAGCCTGCTGCGCCTGCACCGGCTGCTGCTGGGCCGCGGCGGCCGGGGCCTGCATGGCCGGCTGCTGGCGTGCGGCCTGCGGCGGCTGTTTGCCTGCCGGAGCGTCGGTCGTGCCGGTCATCCGGTGGATCAAGGAATTCAGACCAAAGCGACGCTGCCCGTCGGGCTGCTGCTGCGCATTCTGCTGCTGTTGCGGCTGCGGTGCCGGTGCGGCAGGGGCGGCAGCCGCGCGCGGCTGCTGAACCCGCTGCGCCGCCGCCTGCAGGCGCTCCAGCGCTTGCGGCGACGGGGTGCCCGGAGCGGGTGCCCTCGGCGCCACAAAAGCGTCGGGCTGCGGCTCGGGTGTTGTTGCCTGCGGGCGGAATTCCGGAACCTGCGGCTGATAGGCCGGTGGCGGCAGACCGTCGTTGTCCACCAGTTCCGGCTCTTCAAAGATGTCTTCAGCCTGCTCCTGCGCGGCGGCCTGTTGCGCGTTCATCTCTTCAAACAGCGACGGCTCTTCCAGCTGCGCGGCGGCTTCGGGTTGAACAGCCTCCGGGGCCGGGGCGGCCGCGGCTGCTGCAGGCTGCTCAACCGGGGTTTCCAGTTCCAGCGGTGCCGGACGGGTGTCTTCAACACTGACAGTCTGGCGCAGAGGCGCCGACATCGGACGGCGCGGCACCGGCATTTCGGTGTTCACATCCACCGCGTCGATACCGGTGGCAACAACGGAAACCCGCATCTTGCCTTCCATGCCGGTGTCCAGTGTCGAGCCGACGATGATGTTGGCGTCCGGATCCACTTCCTCGCGGATGCGGTTGGCGGCTTCGTCCAGTTCAAACAGGGTCAGGTCATGCGAGCCGGTGATATTGATCAGCACGCCGCGCGCGCCGCGCAGGCTGATTTCGTCCAGCAGCGGGTTGGCAATCGCCTTCTCAGCGGCCTGAACCGCACGGTCCTCGCCCTCGCCCTCGCCGGTTCCCATCATCGCCTTGCCCATCTCATCCATCACCGCGCGCACGTCGGCAAAGTCGAGGT
>NZ_LUKH01001129.1:0-1250 GCF_001593695.1 Leisingera sp. F5
TAACGTGAAGCTGGGATAACGGACATGAGCGCACTTCCTCCTTATGCAACCACCGGCCAGCGTGCCTGGTACTATTCTTTCCGGGTCATCTGCGGATTGGTGTTCTTCTTCCTGATCGCGCCGATCGTGGTGATCATCCCGCTCAGCTTCAACGCGCAGGACTTCTTCACGTTCACGCCGGAAATGCTGCGGCTGGATCCCGAAGGATATTCGCTGAAACACTACCGCGACTTCTTCAGCAATGACTCCTGGCAGTCCGCGATGTGGAACTCGCTGAAGATCGCGCCGATGGCGACCATTGTCTCGGTCACTTTCGGCACGCTCGCCGCCATCGGCCTCAGCCAGCCGCATGTGCCGTTCCGCCGGGCAATCATGGCGATCCTGATCTCGCCGATGATCGTGCCGCTGATCATCTCCGCTGCGGGCATGTATTTCTTCTACAGCCGTATTGGCCTGCAGGGGACCTACATTGGTGTGGTGCTGGCGCACGCGGCGCTGGGCATTCCGTTTGTGATCATCACGGTGACCGCAACCCTGGTCGGCTTTGACCGTTCCCTGACCCGCGCCGCGGCCAATATGGGTGCGGATCCGGTCACCACCTTCTTCCGGGTGCAAATGCCGCTGATCCTGCCCGGGGTTATTTCGGGCGGCCTGTTTGCCTTCATCACCTCTTTTGACGAAGTTGTCGTGGTGCTCTTTGTTGGTTCAGCCGGGCAGAAGACGTTGCCTTGGCAGATGTTCATCGGCTTGCGTGAGCAGATTTCGCCAACCATTCTGGCTGTGGCAACCCTGCTGGTTGCGATCTCCATCATGCTGCTGGCTGCGGTAGAGATGCTGCGCCGCCGCTCCGAGCGCCTGCGCGGCATGTCCCCCGGCTGATCTGATTGCCTGACCTTCAAACCAGCAAAGGCCCCGCAAAGCGGGGCCTTTCCCTTGTTCATCTGGCGAAAAATATCCCGGGGGTGAATTGGCCGTAAGGCCAAGAGGGGGCTGGCCCTCTCCTGCTACCGCAGGTCTTCCAGCAGCCTTGGTGAGGCATATCCGTCCGGCGTCAGGCCTTTGGCGACCTGATAGGCACGCACCGCGCCAATGGTCTTTGGCCCGATCTTGCCATCAATGCCCTCGGTGTCAAAACCCGCCCGGGTCAGCCGCTGCTGCATCTCTTCCCGTTCGGACAGGGTCAGGGCCCGGTCGCTGCGCGGCCAGTTGCCCTGGATCGGCGCGCCGCCCTTGATCCGGTCGGCCAGATG
>NZ_LUKH01001130.1:0-1247 GCF_001593695.1 Leisingera sp. F5
TTCGCAACCACCACGCCCGCAGGCCAGTATCTGCTGGAACGTCAGGTACAGCCGCGTGAGTTCAACTCCTACGGTTCGCGCCGCGGCAACCACGAGATCATGATGCGCGGCACCTTTGCCAACATCCGCATCAAGAACGAGATGCTGGACGGCGTTGAGGGTGGCTATACCAAAGGCCCCGATGGCGAACAGACCTCGATCTTTGATGCCTCGATGGCGCATCAGGAAGCAGGCACACCGCTGGTGGTGTTCGGCGGCGAACAGTACGGCGCGGGCTCCTCGCGCGACTGGGCGGCCAAAGGCACCGCGCTCTTGGGCGTCAAGGCTGTGATCGCTGAAAGCTTTGAGCGTATCCACCGGTCCAACCTGGTTGGCATGGGTGTGATCCCGTTTGAATTCACCGGCGGCGACAGCCGCAAATCGCTGGGCTTGACCGGTGAGGAAACCGTGTCGATCAGCGGGCTGGACACCATCCAGCCGCTGCAGGAAGTGCCCTGCGCAATCACCATGGCGGACGGTTCTGTGAAAGAGATCACACTGAAGTGCCGTATCGATACCGCACCCGAGATTGAATACATCGAACATGGCGGCGTGCTGCACTATGTGCTGCGGAACCTGGCCAAATCGTAAGACAACAGTTAAGCGAAAATGTGAAAGGGCGCCCCGCCGGGCGCCCTTTTTATGTCAGGGGGCTGCAGACCGTCCCGGCTACGGAGCGATTGCGCTGCTCAGGATCTCAGCAATCGTGCCGTCTGCCTGCAGTTCGGAAATCGCCCGGTTGAACACGTCCAAATAGGCATCTGCGCCAGCACTCCGCGACAGGCCAAAGTGCGAATAGGTGCTGGAAATCGGAGTGGCAACAGACGCAATTCTGTCCTGCCAGCCGTTTTGCACGACGTGGTAGCGCCCGACCGCGTCATCAATTGCGACCAGGTCAAGCTGACCATACAGCAGCATTTGCATCAGGCCTTCCACATCGCCGCCGCGAACGATCCGGTTGTTGTTTTCAAAGGCGCGTTCCATCTCCTGATCAATCACGCTGCCGTTCACCATCCCCAGCCGCAGCCGGGAAATCCGCGCATATCCTTCGTCAAGATCCAGCCCTTGCGGATAGCGCTCGCGGTTGTACCAGAATGTGTTGGTCTGCAGAAAGGTCGGCTCAGTGAAGGCCAGATAGGAAGCGCGCGCGGTGGATTTAAACAACGGAAGGATGCCGTCGGCCTCCCCGGATTCAGCCTGTGCTAAGC
>NZ_LUKH01001131.1:0-1246 GCF_001593695.1 Leisingera sp. F5
GCTCCACACCAAGCGTATCCAGCACCGCCATGAGGTTCTGTGCCTGCTCGGCATAGGCGTACTCCCCTTCCGGCAGCACGGAATTGTCCCCGAACCCCGGCAAGTCCAGCGCGATCACATGGTAGTCCCCGCTCAGCTGCCGGGTCATGTCGATCCAATGCTCCTTGCGCGCGAAGATCCCGTGCAGCAGCACAACCGTCTCGCCCTTACCGCCCTCCAGATAATGCACTGTGCCAACCTTGGTTTCGGCCTGTCTCGCCGCCAATCCGGAGACATAGACAAAGGCCGAGATCATCGCCCGGGCGCTCTGCGCCGGCCAGACCCGCAAGGCGGCTGCGACGGCCAGACCGGCCAGTAAAAAGGCGATTGCGAAGGTGAGAAATGTCTTGGCCATCTGAAGTCGGGTCTCGGCTAGGGGCGCTTTACTCAAAAGTGTGAGTTTGGCCTGTAAATGCAACCTTGAGTGAGGAAAAGATCCTGCATCGGCGTGTTCCCTCCCACAACCGCATAACAGATCTGTGCAAGGGTGCGTCACAATTATAAGTTGCGCCGAAGGTTGGCCTGAAATAACCTAACGTAAGTTTGATTCATTTAGGATTTGGTGATGCAGAATGCTGTTACTAGCGGATGCAACGCGCGCGGTTCCATTGTGGACAGCCTATTCAGCGAACTTCAGGGTAACACGGATTTTGAGTATTTCGCCGCCTGCCACATAACCGCGGAAACCACGCGTGGCATCACTGCGGCGCAGCAGAGCATGAAAACAAACTTCCCCGAGGACTGGACGGCGCATTACTGCAGCACCGGCCTTATCGGCTCGGATCCCGTCATCCAGTTCGCCCCCCGCACAAGCCGGGCCATTTGCTGGCAAACCGTCCGGAACTGCGCATCGTTCCAGAAGAAACATGATCAGGTTTACAAGGCAGCCGGCGATTTCGGTATTCATTCCGGGGTGCTGCTGTCTTCGCGGCAGTTCGATGGCAGCATTCAGATCGTGTCCTTCTCAAGTTCGCGGAAAAAAGCCTATTCAGACAAGGACTTGTCACGTGCAACCTATTACGGCCAGCTGATAGGCCAGGCGGTGAGCGACACCGTCCCCCCTGAAAGCGAAACCCAGGCAACTGCCGGCATTTCCCCGCGGGCACTGGAATGCCTGCAGCTTGCAGCATTGGGGAAATCTTCAGCAGAAATCGAGATCATACTCAACATCAGCCGCCACACAGTCGACTTTCACATCAGAAATGCG
>NZ_LUKH01001132.1:0-1245 GCF_001593695.1 Leisingera sp. F5
TCCGCGATGAAGGCAGCGGTGTACAGCGACAGTGCCAGCCACAGCGCGATCAGCGAGTTGCGCATGTGGGTGCCGCCCTGGAAGTTAAAGCCCTTCAGCTCAGGGTAGCCCAGGTGAAAACCCAGCACAGCCAGCAGGATCACCATCGGCACCACCACCACGGCGGTGCGCACATGCCAGGTCACCGGGCGGTCGCCGGTGGCTTCCTGGATGCGGTCCGCACGCCGGCGGATCTTGATCGAGGCAAACAGGCTGAGGCCCAGCACCACCAGAATGGCAATCAGGTCCAGGCTGACGTCAAACCGCAGCGAGGCATCGCCAAACAGATGCGCATCGCCCAGCGAACGCGAGAACAACGGCTCTGGGATATAGACACCCCGGTTGGTCACGGCAACGCTGTCCATCAGGCTGAGCGTGGCTTCGGGATTTTCACCCCGGAACGCCCGTGGCGCCGGCAGGGTTTCGATCAGGATCGCCATCACAAAAACGATCCACAACAGCACCGGCACGTTGCGGAACAGCTCGACGTAGATCGTCATCAGACGCGCCACCAGCCAGTTCGACGACAGCCGCAGAACGCCGATGATCACACCCAGGATGGTGGCCGTGACACAGCCCAGAAACGCAACAACCAGCGTATTCAGTAGCCCCATCAGCGCGGCCCGCAAATGGCTGTCGCGCGAGGTGTACTCCAGCAGGCGCTGGTTGATATCATAGCCGGCCGGTTCGGTGAAGAAACCGAAGTCGAAAGCCTTATCCTGCGCCGCCAGGTTGCTCATTGTGTTGTTGATAAGCCAGGCTGCCAAAAGCATGAACCCGAACATGGCGATGACCTGGATGGTCCCCGACCGGTAACGGGTGTCATAAAGGAGCATAGACAGCCGGAACTGCTCCTTTGGAGGGTCAGTTAACGTTGACATATAGTGTGATCCCCTGGGCTCCGGTGGTCTGTCCTGGCGGGGTTGTCCCCGCTCCGCAGCGCTCCGGAGCTTATTTTCTGATAGGAAAAGGGCGCAGGAAACTCCTGCGCCCTTTCCGATGGTCTGTTTAGCGGAACGGCGGTGCGTACAGCAGGCCGCCTTCGGTCCACTGTGCGTTCAGGCCGCGGGCCAGGCCGACCGGGGTGTCTTCACCGATGTTCTTGGCAAAGATTTCACCGTAGTTCCCCTGCGAGGCGATTGCCTTCTGGGCCCAGGCGGCGTCCAGGCCGAGCATCTCGCCCAGGGTGCCTTCGCTGCCCAGCAG
>NZ_LUKH01001133.1:0-1244 GCF_001593695.1 Leisingera sp. F5
GCGGCGATTTCGCCATAGCCGCGGTTGTTCCAGAGGACAAAAGTAATGGGCAGGTCTTCGTCCACCGCGGACATGATCTCAGGCAGGGAGAATTGCGCGCCGCCGTCGCCTGCGATGCAGATCACAGGTGTGCCCGGCGCGGCGATGGCGGCGCCGATTGCAGCGGGAATGCCATAGCCAAGCGCGCCATAGCCGGTGGCCGCGTTGAACCAGCCGCCGGGGCGGTCGTGGTCGTAGTAGAGGTTGCCGGCATAAATCGGCTGGGTGGAATCGCCGATCATCAGGGCGCTTGGAACTGCGGCACGCATGGCGTTCAGCACCTCGACCTGCCGGCGGTAACCCGGGCCGATTTCTTCAAATGCGGCAGCGCGTGCGTGCTCTGCACGTTCAGCGCCCTGGCTTTGTTTCGCCGGTCCGGGCAGGGCGGCCAAGAGCGCGGCAGCGGCCTGATCTGCCTGGCCGGTGATGGCGAGCTCTGTTTCGTGCCGGGCAAGCTGGGCCAGGCAGATATCCACCCGGATCAGCCCGGCCATCCGGGGCATGCTGCCGGTGGCGTACATGTCATAGTCGGTTGGTCCCAATTCGGTTCCCAGCGCCAGCACGCAATCGGCCTGTTCGATCAGAGCGCGGACCGCTTGCAGGCTGGGACTGGCGGGGACAGTCAGCGGGTGGCCGTGCATCAGGCCGCGGGCGTTGACGGTTTGCACGACAGGGGCGTCCAGGCGTTCGGCCAGGGCCTGAAGGTCTGCACCCGCTGTTTTTGCGCCGCCGCCGGTCAGGATTACCACATTGGATGCTGCCAAAAGCCTGTTTGCGGCTTCGGTGACCCGGGTCAAGTCAAGCGGAGGCGCCGCGGGAGGCGGAGCTGTTGTGCCGCCGACTGACGCTGCACCTGCAATGTCCAGCGGGACCTGAATGTGGGTGGGGCCGGGGCGGTTGGCGGAGAAGGGGGCAAAAGCGTGATCCAACGCTGCCTCCAATCCGGCAGGGTGCGCCACGTGTTCGGACACCAGAGCCACGGTTTTGGCCAGCGTGTGCTGGTCCGGCAGCTCGTGGAGATGGCCGTGGCCCTTGCCGAGCGTGCCGCTGGTGTTGACGCCCGAGACCACCAGCATCGGCACCGAATCCGCACGGGCCTGAGCCATCGGTGTCAGCGTGTTCGTCAAGCCGGGGCCGGTAATCACAAAGGCCACGCCCGGTTGGCCGGAGACGCGGGCATAACCGTCGGCCATGAAGCCTGCACC
>NZ_LUKH01001134.1:0-1243 GCF_001593695.1 Leisingera sp. F5
GAGAGTGACGCCGCGTTTCCATGACGGCACGTCCCGGCAGACAGGGTCATGCTGCGGGCGCATAATGGCGGCAACGCAGGAGTGAGGAGAAAGACAATGACTGATATCGTGATCCTGGACGGCGCCCGCACCGCCATTGGCACTTTTGGCGGCGCTTTGGCGGGCGCTGCTCCCATCGATCTGGCGACCACTGTGTCCAAGGCTGCGCTGCAGCGCTCGGGAGTGGAGGGCGGCCAGATCGGTCATGTGGTATTCGGCCATATCATCAACACCGAGCCGCGCGACATGTACCTGAGCCGGGTTGCAGCGATGCAGGCAGGGGTGCCTGATGCGGTGCCCGCGATGAACGTGAACCGGCTTTGCGGTTCCGGCGTGCAGGCAATTATTTCAGCCTTTCAGTCACTTGCCTTGGGCGATGCGGAGTTCGCACTGGCCGGCGGTGCCGAAAACATGTCGCGCAGCCCCTATATCCTCCAGCAAAGCCGTTGGGGGGCAAAGATGGGCGATGTAAAGTCGCTGGACATGATGCTGGGGGCATTGAACTGCCCGTTCGGCACGGGCCATATGGGGGTTACAGCCGAGAACGTCGCCGATGAGCACGGAATAACGCGCGCCCAGATGGATGAATTTGCCGTCACCAGCCAGAGCCGCGCGGCGGCAGCAATCGAGGCCGGGCATTTCAAATCGCAGATCGCGCCGGTTGAGGTGAAGGTCAAGCGCGACATGGTACCGTTCGAGGTGGACGAGCACCCCAAAGCCACCACCCTGGAGGTGCTGGGCGGGCTGAAGGCGGTGTTCCAGAAAGATGGCCGGGTTACCGCCGGCAATGCCAGCGGGATCAACGATGGTGCGGCGGCGGTGGTGCTGGCCACAGCCTCCGCCGCAGAAAAGGCGGGTCTGAAACCCAAGGCACGGGTCCTGGGCTATGCCCATGCCGGTGTGCGTCCCGAGGTGATGGGGATCGGCCCGGTTCCTGCGGTGCGTAACCTGTTCGAAAAGACCGGCCTGTCGGCGGGCGATTTCGACGTCATTGAATCGAACGAGGCTTTTGCCTCGCAGGCGCTGGCGGTGAATAAGGAGCTGGGGCTGGACCCTGCCCGGGTGAACCCAAACGGCGGAGCGATTGCCCTGGGCCATCCGGTGGGTGCAACCGGTGCTATCATCACCTTGAAAACGCTTTATGAATTGGAGCGGACCGGCGGATCGAAAGGTCTGATCACGATGTGCATCGGCGGTGGTCAGG
>NZ_LUKH01001135.1:0-1243 GCF_001593695.1 Leisingera sp. F5
CGAATTCGCATAGGCGTTGAGGCTGCGGTAGAATTCAAAGAATTCCGGGTCCGCGCCATAAGCCTGGGCGAAGATCGCGTTGCGTTCGGCATCCGATTCACCGCGGATGATTTCCGCTTCGCGCTGCGCTTCCGAGACCAGCTCAACCACGGTCCGGTCGGCTTGCGCCCGGATCCGCTGTGCCGCTTCGTTGCCGCGGGCGCGTTCGTCGGTGGCCTCGCGCACACGCTCGGCCCGCATCCGCTCAAACGTCGCATCCAGGTTTTCCGACGGCAGGTCGGTGCGCTTCAGCCGCACGTCGATGATGGCAATGCCCAGTGCGCGCGCATCGGCAATGGCGCCGTTGCGGATCCGCAGCATCAGCGCGGCCCGGTCCGACGACAGGATATCGTTGGAGCTGACCGAGCCGAGGATCTCACGGGTTTGCGCCCGCAGGATCGAATCCAGGCGGTTTTCCGCCGTGGCGATACCGCCGGCGCCAACCGCCTGACGGAACCGGTTGACGTCCACAATCCGGTAGCGCGCAAAGGCGTCAACCACCAGACGGCGGTCATCCGACGGGGTGATTTCCAGCGGGTCGATATCGCGGCTCAGGATGCGGTCGTCATAGCGGACAACCTCCTGGATCACCGGGATCTTGAACGCCAGGCCCGGATCTTCCTTGACCGAGACCACCCGGCCGAACTGCAGAACCAGCGCCTTTTCGCGCTCATCCACAATGAACAGCGACGACAGCGCGGTAATCAAAGCGATCACCAGCACTGGCAGCAAAAGAGTTGTCTTACGCATCAGTTGCTTCCTCCGCGGCGCAGTTCATTCAGCGGCAGGTAAGGCACGACGCCCTGGCCTTCGCCTGACTGTTCGTCAAGAATGATCTTGTCGACCCGGCCCAGAACCGTTTCCATGGTTTCCAGATACAGACGTTTGCGGGTCACTTCCGGAGCCTTCTGGTATTCGGTCAAAACCGCACTGAAGCGGCTCGCCTCACCCTGGGCTTCGTTGACAACGCGCGCACGGTAGCCTTCGGCCCGTTCCAGCAGTTCCGCAGCCTGACCGCGGGCCTCGGCCAGCGCATTGTTGGCATAGGCGTCGGCTTCGTTCTGGCGCCGGTCGCGTTCCTGTTCCGCAGCCTGAACATCACGGAAAGCCGCGATAACGGACGCAGGCGGGTCGGCCTTGTCAAAGTTCACCCGGATAATGTTGATGCCGCTGTCATAGTCATCCAGCGTGAACTGGATCAGCT
>NZ_LUKH01001136.1:0-1243 GCF_001593695.1 Leisingera sp. F5
AAGTTTCCGCGCAAGGCATCAAGGGCGGCACCCGTGTTGTCTGCTATTGCGCCGACTGCCGCGCCAATGAACTGTACCACGGCCAGCCCGACCCAGCGCCGGATCCGGTGGACCTGTTCCAGCTGGCGCCGGACAGCATCTCCATCAGCCAAGGCGCCGCGCATCTGAAAGCCTTGCGCTTTGGCCCGCGCGGGCCGTTGCGCTGGTACGCGTCCTGCTGCGGCACGCCACTTGCAAACACGCTGGCCAAGCCCACGCTGCCCTTTGCCGGGATACGCTCAGACGTGTTCAAAGATAAATCCGCGCTTGGCAAAATCCGCGCCAAGGCTTTCCTCCCGGTTACAGGCAAACAGTCCCGGACCAAGGGTGGCGGGGTGATGGCCTGGGGCATCCTCAGCCGGATGATCACGTCGCGCCTGTCCGGCCGCTGGAGGGAAACGCCGTTCTTCGCCACGCAAACCGGCAAACCGGTGGCCGAGCCCGAATTGCTCAGCAAAGACCAGCGCGCAAAACTCTCCCCTTAGGACACAGGCACGGCCAGCCAGTGCAGCAACGCCCGGTTGACAGCGTCGGGCTGTTCCAGCACCGGCAAATGCCCGGCCTCAGGCACGATCTTCAGCCGCGCCTCCGGGATCAGCTGCGCCAGCAGATCCAGTTTTGCTGGCGGCACAATCGTGTCGTGTTCTCCACCCAGAACCAGCGTAGGCACATGCGCCCGCCGCATCGTGGATTGCTGGTCCGGCCGCCGCTGAAGGGCACGCGCCTGCGCCACATACATCTCCGGCCCCAGTTCCAATCCCATCCGGCAGAACATGTTGTGAACTTCCAGCCGCAAAGGTCCGGGTGCGAATGCCTCCATTGGCATCGTCTCGCGCAGCACGTCTTCCAGCCGTCCGGCGCGGGCTGCAACAATCTGCGGCTCCCGATCGGCAGCCTGATCCGGCGTCTCGGCCAACGGGCTGGCTCCCATAATGCACAGCCGGCTGATCCGGTCCGGTGCGCGGCGCAGCAGTTCCATCGCCAGGATCCCGCCCATCGACACACCTGCAAGGGAAAACCGCGGCGGCAGGTGGGCCAGCATCCGCGCGGCGATCTTTTCCACCGTGTCGCCGCCCGCCAGCGGCAGCACCATCACCGGCATACTGCCGGAAAAACTCCTGACCTGAGCGTCAAAAATCCGGCCGTCGCACATCATCCCCGGCAGCAGAACCAAAGGTTCGCGGCACGGTTGCTGGTCATAAGG
>NZ_LUKH01001137.1:0-1241 GCF_001593695.1 Leisingera sp. F5
AACAGGCCTGTCATTCCTGGCGGCAACGGTGGCAAGCACTCCTGCCTGTTCCAGCCCATCCTTGTGGATGCCCTTCCCAGTTGGGCGCGGCGCCGCGCAATGCGCGTCGCGGGCAGCGCTTAGCGGCAGGCCATTGCGGCCTGCAGTCCCGTGCCCTGCCGGAACCCGCCGATGTCCCGGCTGGTGATTCTGCCGTTCTGCAGACGGGATGCAATGATCCTGCGCCAATCGCCGCTGGCGGTCACCAGTTCAGGTCCCTGCCCGCAATCGCGAATGCCGGAGGTTATGAAGTCCTGGCCGATCTGGTGATTGGTCAGCCCGGGCGTGCTGGCGGCTTCAGTCAGCGCACCGTTCCTGAACCGCCAGATACGCAAAGTTTTGGCCAGATGCGGCCGGTCGACATAGGCAATTTCCACATGCCCGTCGCCATCCAGATCCGCCGCGCCAATGGGTGCCAGCCAGCGGTTGCGGGTGCCGATATGCGGGGTGGCGGCAATCTTTTCGCCGCGGGCATCATAGATGGCCAGCTGGGCGCCCTCTGCCACATCGGTCTCGACCACCAGCACCTCGGGGCGGCCATCGCCATCGATATCCGCCAGCCGCGGTGCGATGTCCTCGAACACATGATCCAGCGGCAGGCGGATCAGGATTTCGGACTTCTGGTAGACCGCCTTGGCGGACAACCCGCCGGAGCCGGTGTTTTCCACCTTCAGTACCAGCGCGCCGTATTCCGCATCATTGCCCAGCACTGCATGGCCATAGCGTGTGGTGGGCTCGCCGTAACGCGCCGAGACCACCCTGCCCTCAGCCGCCAGAACAGACGGGCCGGCCAAGGCCAGCCCCAAACACATCGCCCGCCAAACGCGGCGGACGGAACGGGGCCGCACGCGCAACGGAAAACGCCGCGCCGCTGCCCCTGCGCTCATCAGATCTGCTTTTCGGGCATATGCACCACCAGCCCGTCCATCGCATCGCTCACCTTGATCTGGCAGGTCAAGCGCGAGCGGGCTGGATCGGGCTCATAGGCGAAATCCAGCATATCCTCTTCCATGTCGTCTTTGGCGGGCAGCTTCTCAACCCAGTCCGGCGCAATGTACACGTGGCAGGTCGAGCAGGCGCAGGCGCCGCCGCAATCGGCCTCGATACCCGGAATATTGTTGTCGCGCGCGCCTTCCATCACGGTCAGCCCGTTGGCGACGTCCACCACATGGCTGGTGCCGTTGTGCTCGATGTAAGTGATC
>NZ_LUKH01001138.1:0-1239 GCF_001593695.1 Leisingera sp. F5
CAATCGCGGCGATGTGTCGGAAAAGACCCGCACCAAGGTGCTGAGCGCCGCCAAAGAACTGGGCTACGTGCCCAACAAGATCGCCGGCGCGCTGGCTTCGAACCGGGTGAACCTGGTGGCGGTGATCATCCCCTCGTTGTCGAACATGGTGTTCCCCGAGGTGCTGACCGGCGTCAACAAGGTGCTGGAGAATACCGAGCTGCAGCCGGTGGTCGGCGTCACCGACTATCAGCCCGAGAAAGAGGAAAAGGTGCTTTATGAAATGCTCTCTTGGCGCCCCTCAGGTGTGATAATTGCAGGATTGGAACATACCGAGGCCGCCCGCGCCATGCTGAACAGCGCCGGTATCCCGGTGGTGGAGATCATGGATACCGACGGCAAGCCGGTGGATGCGATGGTCGGCATTTCCCACCGTCGCGCGGGCCGCGAAATGGCCAAGGCGATCCTTAAGGCCGGATACCGGCATATTGGCTTCATGGGCACCAAGATGCCGCTTGATCACCGGGCGCGAAAGCGGTTCGAAGGTTTCACCGAGGCGCTGGCCAAGGAAGGCGTGGAGATCGAAGACCGCGAGTTTTACTCAGGCGGTTCGGCGCTGGCCAAGGGGCGCGAGATGACTGAAGCCATGCTGGAGCGCTCACCGGAATTGGATTTTCTCTATTTCTCCAATGACATGATCGGCGCGGGCGGGTTGCTGTATTTGCTCGATCAGGGCATTGATGTGCCGGGCCAGATTGGCCTGGCTGGTTTCAACGGGGTGGAGCTGCTGCAGGGGCTGCCCCGCAAGCTGGCCACTATGGACGCCTGCCGCCTGGACATCGGACGCAAAGCGGCTGAGATCATTGCGGCACAGCTGGACGATCCGGACACAGAGATCGAAAAGCATGTCACGCTGACCCCGACCATTTCCTATGGCGACACGCTGAAACGGCGCTGATGGCGCTGCAACGGCTGGACAATCAAAGCGCGCGGCGGCTGTTCCTGGACCGCCATGCCCTGCTGGAGCAGCCTGCTGGCCCTGCCAAGGGTGCGGACTTGCTGGCGCTGATCCAGCGTTTGGGGTTTGTGCAGCTCGACAGCATCAACACGGTGGCGCGCGCCCATGACGTGATCCTCTATTCACGCCGCCCGGGTTATCGGGCCAAACATCTGAAGCAGCTCTACGAGCGGGACCGCGGGCTGTTTGAACATTGGACCCATGACGCCGCGATGATCCCGATGGCGTTCTACCCTCATTGG
>NZ_LUKH01001139.1:0-1239 GCF_001593695.1 Leisingera sp. F5
ATTATGAGCGCGCCCAGGCTTGCTATCCCAAGGGCACTGGTGGTTTGTTCACCTTTGCCGTCAAAGGCGGTTACGAGGCCTGCATCAAACTGGTGGATTCTCTGGAGATCTTCAGCCATGTGGCCAACCTCGGCGACACCCGTTCGCTGATCATCCACTCTGCCTCCACCACCCACCGGCAGCTGTCGCCCGAGCAGCAGGAAGCAGCAGGCGCAGGTCCGAATGTAGTGCGCGTTTCCATCGGAATCGAGGATGCAGACGACCTGATCCGCGATCTGGACCAGGCGCTGGACAAAACCTGCGGCTGAGGCGCCAACAGCAATTCAGCAGAAAGGCCGGGCGTCCTGCCCGGCCTTTCTTGTTGCCGCAGGTTACTCGCTGCCTGGCACAGTCATATCGAAGACAACCGAGACATTGTGGCTGAAAGTCAGTTCCCCGGCTTCAATGGGCATCGCATCGCTGCGGGCCATTTCCATCGCCATCATGGGACGTCCGCCGCCGCCGCGCTCATTGATCGAGCGCACCGGTCCCAGTTCCATGCCGGCAGCCTCGGCCAGCTGCTGCGCCTTGCGGATGGCGTCCTTGACGGCCTCCCCGCGGATTTGGTCGGTGACCGCCGAAGGGTCCTCCACACCAAAGCTCGGCCCCTGGAACTGATTGGCGCCCGCCGTCAGCACCGTATCCAGCACCGGACCAAGCCGGTCCAGGCCGCGCACCCGCACCATCAGCGTGTTCGACGCCTGGAAACCGGTGATCTCGCGCCGTCCGCCGCTGTCATAGGAGCGGTCCTGCGACCAGACCGGATGCATGGAAATCTGCCGGGTCTGCATGTCCGCAGCAGCAATGCCGCCGTCCTTAAGCCGTGCAATCACAGCGCCCATTGCCTCGGACACAGCCGCCATTGCCATCGCCGCTTCCTCGGCCTCTTCGGTGACGCCCAGGGTGATGGTCGCCAGTTCCGGCGCCACTTGCAGCATGCTTTCGCCGTTTACGGTGATCTGACGCAACGCCGTGGCCTCGCTTGCTGCCAGGGTACCGGCGCTCATCGACAGCATCAGCGCGGCTGCCAGAATTTTCTTTGCCTTCATACGGAAAAGCTCCTTTTGCAATGACTTCTAGATGGGGATGGCAAACTGCCGCCTGCAAGTCCTGGCAGACGTCTTTTCCTTTAACTCGGCAGGTTCCTGCTTTAAGGTCCGCGGCAAAACACCGGGCGCGTCAGGCGGCCCCGGGCAGTAT
>NZ_LUKH01001140.1:0-1237 GCF_001593695.1 Leisingera sp. F5
ACAATGCCGGGGATATGCGAGCGGGGCATGGGTCGGATCCGTTTTTCAAGGCCGCGGGCACATGTTCCGGCACGGCAAAAGACCGGCCCCTTTAAACCGGTCCGCACCCTGCTGCAAGCATCCTGCAGGGCAGGGGCTCCCGCCCGCGCGGGCGCATTTCAGGAAATGCCCCCTTCGGGTGGGCCCGGTGCCGCTGGCGGGGCGCGTGATCAGCGGGGCAGCGCGTATTCCACGAGTTCGGTGCGTTGAAAGGGCAGGAAATTGTCGTCCGACACCATGGTGGCGCGCAACCCTCCGATTTCATCTGCCCAGACGGACAGCCCTTCCAGATTGTCATGGGTGCCGGAACCGGTTTGCAGCAGAACGGTTTCGTTCGCCGGTCCTGCGGCGGTGATATCCCATCGCCGCAACCGGCTGCGGAAACCAAACAGAGTAAAGTCGCGCTCCAGGAGATAGAGCCGCCCATCAGGGCCGAAATCGGCATCCACCGGCAGAAATCCACCCTCAGGCGGCAGGCTGAAGGGGCGTGACCAGCGGCGGCCGTTCCAGCGCCAGACCGGGATCTGTCCGTGTTTATCCAAGGCGCGCTCGGGCAAGGTGTAAAGCCGTCCGCGGGAATCGATGGCGAGGGTTTCCAGGGATTTGTTGGGCGGCAGGCTGCGGAAGGCCTTGGGGCGCGGCAGAACATTGGCGCGGCTACCGGGGTGCTGGAAGCGCGCCACCCGTGCGGCGCCTTCAAAGGAAATATAGCGGCTGCCGTCCGCCGCGACCGCCAGCCCTTCGCTGTCTCCGGCAAAGCCTTTGAGCGTCTTCCCGGTGGAGGCCCGCAATTCGTGCGCGCGCCGGGCAGTGATGCCTGAAATCAGCCCCTGGCTGCGCTGGATCCGGGTTGTCACTAAAGTAGCCCGGTCGCTGAGAACGGTCATTGCCGTGCCGCCGCTGCTGAGCTTCAGCGCCGAGAACCCGCCGAACCAGCGCTGGTTCAGCTTCCAAGTATAGCTGCTGAGGTGCTGCGCCTTGCCTGCCGCAGCAGCTGCGGGGCGGTTTGCCGCAAAACCCGCAGCCGCCAGCCCGCCAGTTGCGGCCAGGGCCAGGATCAGTTTGATTGCAGAACGGCGGCGCATTGCTTGGGCAGGTCCGATAGGGTGTAATCACGCCGCGGTTTAGGCTTTGGCGCGTTGGGGTCAACTGGTTTCGGCGGCGGCGGGTTCAGAATGTCATTGACCCAGCGCTGCGC
>NZ_LUKH01001141.1:0-1237 GCF_001593695.1 Leisingera sp. F5
CACATGACCCGAAATACGTGCTGATCGTGACGCTGGACGAACCCTCTATCATTGCGCACGGCGAGGAACGCCGCACCGCAGGCTGGACCGCCACCCCGGTGGCCGCTGAAATGATCGGACGGGTGGCGCCGCTTCTGGGGCTGCGTCCGCAAGTTGAACCCGCAGAGGTGACTGGTATAACCCTCACCTCGAACTGAACCAGGTAAGGGCCGCCATGAGCAGCAGCAGACCAGACCAGCCCCTGAGCCAATTGGGGCTGACCGCCCGCGGCGGCGCTGACCCGCAGATCCGCGGCCTGGCGGTGGACAGCCGCGAGGTGCGGCAGGGGTATCTTTTTGCGGCCCTTCCGGGCCGCCAGGTGCATGGCGCCAAATTCATCCCCGCGGCGCTGGAACTGGGCGCGACCGCAATTCTGACCGATGCCGCAGGGGCCGGCATCGCGGCCAAGCTGCTGGACGAAAGCCACGCAGCACTTGTGGTGGTCGAGGACCCGCGCCAGACGCTGGCCTATGCCGCTGCCCTGTGGTTCGGCGGCCAGCCGCAGACCGTGGTGGCGGTCACCGGCACCAATGGCAAAACCTCTGTGGCAAGTTTCGTGCGCCAGATCTGGATGGAGCTGGGCCACGAGGCCGTCAACATGGGCACCACCGGCATCGAGGGCGCCTGGAGCTATCCGCTGGCGCATACCACGCCGGAGCCGATCACCCTGCACCGCGCCCTGGCTGAGGCTGCCGCCGCAGGGGTGACCCATGCGGCGATGGAGGCGTCCTCGCATGGGCTGGACCAGCGCCGTCTGGACGGGGTGCAGCTGGCGGCGGCGGGGTTCACCAATTTCACCCAGGACCATCTGGACTATCACGAGACATTTGAGGCCTATTTCAACGCCAAGGCGGGCCTGTTCCGCCGGGTGCTGCCGGACGAAGGCGTCGCCGTCATCAACCTGAACGACCCCCGCGGCGCTGAGATGCGCGCGGTGGCCGCTGCCCGCGGGCAGGAGGTGATCAGCGTGGGCCGCGGGCTCGGCGATTTGAACCTGATGGGGCTGCGCTATGACGGCACCGGGCAGGATGTGCGGTTTTCCTGGCACGACAAACCCCATCAGCTGCGCCTCAACCTCATTGGCGGCTTTCAGGCGGAAAACGTGCTCTTGGCCTGCGGGCTGGTGATTGCCGGCGGCGAGGACCCGGAGCGGGTGTTTGAAACCCTGCCGCATCTGACCACCGTTCGGGGGCGGATG
>NZ_LUKH01001142.1:0-1236 GCF_001593695.1 Leisingera sp. F5
CGCCCTCGTACTGCGCCTTGGCGTCGCGCAAGGCCTCCTGCGCGGTCGGCAGCAGTTCCCTGCGGCCCAGCATCAGCAGGGACAGCCCCTTGATCGCATGGGCCAAGGCAAACTCAGGCGCCGACTTCAGCACCGCGCCAAGATGATCTGCAGTGACAGCGGCGTGGGCCAGAACCCCCATCTGCACGGCATTCCAATCCTGCAGCGCCGCGAAAAGACCGGCGAAGGCCAGCAGATTGATCTCGCCCTTGTCGATGCGCAGATCGCCTGGCTGATCAACGAAGGCGTCGCCTATCTAAACACAGGCCAGAACCCCAAACGCCGCGGCAATGAGCATCCCAGCATCATGCCCTACGGCGTTTACGAGACCTCGGACGCCCATGTGATCCTTGCGGTGGGCAACGACAGCCAGTTCCAGCGCTTCATGGAATTCCTCAAGCTGGAAGGCCTGGCCGAGGATCCGCGCTTTGCCACCAACCCGGCCCGGCTGCAGCACCGTGACGCATTGAATGCGATCCTGATCCCCTCGGTGCAGCGCTTTACCACGGATGAGGTTCTGGGCGCGATGGACGCCCGCAAGGTTTCCGCCGGCCCGGTGCAGAATCTGGAGACGCTGTTTGCCACCGGTCAGGTCGCGGCCCGCGAAATGGCCATCGGCATGGATACCGCAGCCGGCCCGGTCAAACTGCTGGGCAACCCGCTGAATTTCTCCCGCACGCCGGTAACATACCGCCATGCGCCGCCCCGCTGCGGCGAGGCGACAGAGGAGATTCTGGGGGCAAGCGCCCCCTTTGGAGACCCGTGACCACGCAGATCCGCGGCGGCTTTCCGCCAAGTGTTACAATTTCCGGCAAATCACCGCCAAAACGGCGATGATTTCGCCGCCCGTTACCCCTTCCGCTTGCAAAAATTTCCCCGGAAATCTTACACATCCGGCGAATTTGACTGTCAGGCACACACAGGCCATCACCAAACCGCGAGCGGGGTTCGCCCGGACCAATCCGATGAACTACTCTTTCATCAGGACACGGAACCCGCGCTTAATTTGAGAAAGATTGGACTCCCATGATGCATGATATTTTCGGCCAAGACAGCAGCCTGACCGATGCAGCGGCGCTGCAGGATTGGAATGCCGTGCAGATGGGGGTTCTGGCCCACGCCGCTGTCACTGCAGATCATCTTGGCGCGGTGCTGAAGTCGGCGCCTGAGTTTGCCTTGGCCCATGCGATCAAGGGG
>NZ_LUKH01001143.1:0-1235 GCF_001593695.1 Leisingera sp. F5
CGATTTGCGGGAAAGCCTGGCAGGACGGGTTTCGCTGCGGCTGGGGGCGCAGCTGTCGGTCTGGGATCCGCTGCTGGTGGATGTGGCCGTCTGGCTGGAACAGGCGCAAGGAACCGTGCCGTTCACGCTGAACTATGATCACGGGCTGAACATGGCTGAGGCGGTGGCGCGCAGGCTCTTGGATCTGGCAATTGTGAACGAGGTTCCCGCAGGCACAAGGCTGGGGGTGGAGGAACTGCCGCCGGAGGAGCTGGTTCTGGTGTCGGACCAGCGGTTGCGGCTGGGCCGCGACGCATTGCCGTTGTTCATCAATCTGGAGTTCGGCAGCGAATATGCGGCGCAGGTGCAGCAAGTGCTGCCGCAGCGCAGCCGCCAGCATATTGTGCTGGGTAACGCACCGATGGGCTTGCGCTATCTGATGAAGCGGGGCGGCATGGGGTATTTTCCTGCCTATATGGCGGCGGGGGCGCTGGCGGCCGGGCAAATCCACAGGGTCGAGGGCGCGCCGGACATCCAACTTAGCTGCAAGGTGCTGTACCTGCCGGACAACCCGGCGCTGGAGCAGATCCGCCAAGTTCTGCAGGGGCTGCGGGAGGTGCGTGATCAAAATTCCGGCGCGGAATTTTCGCCGGAAAACATGTGTTTTCCGGGCTGAATTCCGAGCCGGAATTCAGCGGGTCATCTGATCGAAACAGACCATCGCCTTGGCCGCATACATCATTGCCGGCCCGCCGCCCATCTGGATCGACATCGCCAGCACATCGCCCACTTCCGCGCGGCTGGCACCGGATTTGACCAGCGCCTCCACATGCAGAGCAATGCAATCCTCGCAACGCATGGCCACCGCGATGCCAAGTGCCACGAATTCCTTCTGCTTGAACTCCAGCACACCGCCCTGTTTCACAGCCTTGCCAAATGCGCCAAAAGCCTGGGCGGTGTCCGGGATTGCCCCGTTCAGATTGCGCAGGTTCTTGCGGGTTTCGCCAAGTTTTTCGTGCCAGTCCATTTGCCGGTCCCTCAGTTACACATTCCAATTACCGAAGGTGTATGGAGGGCAGGGGCGGGCAGCCTTGATCCAGATCAGAGGGGTGGTTTTTCCGCTATCAGCGCCAGATTGTTGGCGGGCATCTCGACCGCCTGCAGCAGCTCCAGCCCGGTGCCGTGCAGCCAGTCGATGGTGTCGAAATCGTCCTTGTAGCCGATCTGCGGGTCATGGGCGCGGAGTGCTGCATGGA
>NZ_LUKH01001144.1:0-1234 GCF_001593695.1 Leisingera sp. F5
CGCCGGCTGGCCGTGCTCCGCCAACCCTAGATTCTGCCAAGCATGAACTGGAGCCGGTTTCGCCTCTTTTACTGCGTTTTTCGTTTCGCGCCGCCTGCCACGGGCTTGGGGAAGCGAGGTGTAAGACGTGCCAACGGCACGTGGCTCAACCAGACATATCATCGCGCGCTTTAAAGCGACCTGTCACGCTGACAGACAAGCCAATAGGTCTTGAACCTCGGTAGAGTTCCCGCAGATTTCCGGCCCATTGCCGTCCGGTTTCCCTTGCAACTCCGCCCTGCCCTCCTAGGCTGCGGCCAGGGAGGCTTGAGCATGACAAAACCGGATATCTGGCGCCTGGGTGCAACGGAACTGACAAAACTGACACGCACCGGAGATCTGAGCGCCGAAGATGCCGTGCAAGCCTCCATTGATCGAATGAACGCGGTGAATCCGGCGCTGAATGCCGTTGTTGAAGACCTGAGCGCCGAGGCACTGAAGCGCGCCCGCGCGCTCGACACGGCACACGCAGGCGGCGCTGTTCCCGGCCCGCTGCACGGTGTGCCGGTCACCATCAAAATAAACGTTGATCAGAAGGACCATGCCACCTCCAACGGAGTCCCGGCGCTGAAGGACTTGATAGCGCCTGCGGACGCTCCGGTGGTGGAGAACCTGCAAAAGGCCGGGGCGGTTGTGATCGGACGGACAAATACACCGGAGTTTTCCTTCCGCGCCGACACCGACAACCCGCTGCATGGCCGCACACATAACCCTTGGGGGCGGCATATCTCACCCGGCGGGTCCTCTGGCGGCGCAGGGGCTGCAGTGATGGCCGGGATCGGCGCAATGGCCCATGGCAATGACATTGGCGGCTCCTTGCGGTTTCCGGCCGCTGCCAATGGCGCGGTGACAGTGAAACCTGGCCTGGGCCGGGTGCCAGCCTGGAACCCCAGCCAATCCGCCGAACGCGGGCTGCTCGCGCAGCTGATGTCAGTGCAGGGGCTGATCACCCGCTCGACAGAAGACCTGCATCTGTCAATGCCCTCCTTGATTGCCGCAGACCCGCGCGACCCCTTTCATGTGCCGATGCCCTGGCGCGGGGAAACCCTGGACGCCCCGATCAAAGTGGCCTTCACCAAGAACACCCATGGCTATGATTTGCACCCCGAAGTCGAGGCCGCATTGGATTTCGCCCGCGCGGCGCTGACCGACGCAGGCTATTTGGTTGAGGACGCGGAGCCGCCCAATGCGTTCG
>NZ_LUKH01001145.1:0-1232 GCF_001593695.1 Leisingera sp. F5
GTCCAACGTCCGATGGTATGCCGGCGGCAATGGCATCAGCCTGGAGTTCAATGTCATTCGCCACATGGTCAATCTGGAGACGGTGAACACCTATGAGGGCACCCACGATGTGCATGCCTTGATCCTGGGCCGCGCTCAGACCGGATTGCAGGCATTTTTCTAAGCATGCCAAGCAGCGCGGGGCACTGCTCCTGCGCTGCATTTATGCATTTATAAAATGCATTTCCACAACGCTGCTATGCTCTGCGAGTTCCGCAAAGGCTGGCGGGGTTAAATGCGATAGGCGCCAGCAATTTAGGATCCGAAAGTGCTAATTAGGCGGGCGGTCTGGGTGCCGGAAACTTAAAGAATTTCGACAGAAGTTCATCTGATGGTTAATTTTAAAAAATCGTAACGGCGTTCTATGGGGGTTATCAGGTGATCCCATGCCCCCACTTTGCAGAAGTGCAGCCGCGCGCAAACGAGATTGAAATCCCATTCACCTTGCAATTTCGCAAAATCCACCCGCAAAACGTCGGACTGGATGCAATCACCCTTGCAATTATGCAAATTCGTTTTGCTCAAACACAGGGGTGTTTTTGCAGGTTGAACACCGTTTCAAGGAAGGGTTCCTGCAATCTGTCTCGTATTAATAAAAGGTTATCATCTCATTAGGTGCCACGGAAGCGTTTCGTGAAAATTTTCTTAACTTACAGGCTGGGTTAGCTGAGAGGCAGGAATACGCCCAAAATTCTTGAACCAGATGCTCTGCTTCTGTGCCGGCCACAAAAACCGGGCCGGAAAATTCCGGCCCGTGTCAACGCGTCTGGAATGTTCGGTTAAGCCGGAAGATGGATGTTGAATGCCTGGCGGATTGCCATGTCGGTTGCGGCATCAAACCGTGCGGATGCGCGCTGGGACAAGATCTTCTCCTTCTTGGCAATGGCCTTTTCAATCAGATCAGGTTTTTCAAGTTCCACCCATTCCTTGGGAGACGTCCGGTCGCCCAGGTCCGGATAAACATAATCGACCTGCATCCGGCTGAGGGTTTGATCGGTACCCAGATAATGGCCCGGCCCGCCCATGCAAGTGGCGCGCATTTGGTCCAGCGCGAGGGTTTCATCGTTCACCTCAATGCCGCGGACGCATCTCTGGGCCTGGCCGAGCAGATCGTTGTCCAAGATCAGCGATTCAAGGCAGAACCCCAGCAGCGACGCGTGCATTCCGGCAGCTTCATAGGCCATGTTAAGGCC
>NZ_LUKH01001146.1:0-1231 GCF_001593695.1 Leisingera sp. F5
GGCCTTCCGTCTGGTCTACTATGCTGTGCCGGCGGTTCTGGCCGTCTTGCTGATGGTCTTTCCCGGACTGCTGCCGGCAAGGGTTTCAGCCGCCGGCGAAACAGACCTTATGGGCAGCCGCAGCCTGCCGCCAGCCGCCCTGCCCGGCAGCCGGGCATGCTCTGAAACCGGGATTATCCGGCAGAACGGCGGCCATGTGCAGGCCTTTGGCCTCAACCAGATTGCTCTGCTGGACAGCCCGCAGGCATCGATTGCACTGTTTGACCCCCTGTCGGGCCTTGCAGCCGAGACCTTTGCTTCGCTGGCCCACCATGCCCAAGGCCGCAATGCCGCCGCCTGCTATTACAAATGCGGCAGACGCACTGCGCTGCACGCCCGCAAGGCCGGCTGGCGCGTTCTGCGGATCGCCGAAGACGCGGTATTGAACCCGCTTGAATTCTCCGAGAGCGGTTCTTCCCGCCGCCAGTTGCGCCGCAAACTGCGTCATGCAGAGAAGGCAGGCATTGACGTTTGCCGCGCCGCGGCCCGGATGCCCTTTGATCAGATGCGGGACGTCGACGCAGCCTGGCAATCCGCACATGGCGGCGCCTATGGAACCACGATGGGCAGGTACGATCCCGGCTATCTTGCCACCCAGGAATTGACCCTGGCATTCCTGGACGGGAAGCTGATCGGCTTTGCCAGCTTTCACACATCCGCCTGTGAATGGTGCCTGGATCTGATCCGGATGCGCCCTGATGTCCCGGACGGGACCGGCCATGCGCTGGTGCGGGCCGGCATTGCCGCTGCCGCTGCTGAAAATATCCCGCGCTTGTCGCTGGCGGCCGTGCCTGATCACCGTTTGGCTAAAGGCGTGGACCGGGGCTTGCGCCGGTTCAAGGCCTGCTTTGCGCCAAGGTGGGAGCCGCGCTATATGGCAGCGCCCAGCTGGCTGCAGATGGTGCTTTGCATCGGGGAGCTTCTGCGCCTGGTGCACCGCCCGCCCGCCGTTCTCCAGGCTGTCCCCGCGGCGCCCGCTCATAATGAAGATGAAGAAAATGAAATTGCCCTTGCCCGCCCGGCATGAGACAGGGAACACAGACCGATTTGCCGCCCTGCCCGTCCGGGCGGCCTGCTGACACGGGATCAAACCGATGACAAACACTTTCAAACAGCTGCTGGAAACCAAAGACGCTCTGCTGGCGGATGGTGCAACCGGCACCAATCTGTTCGCCATGGGCCTGCAGTCCGG
>NZ_LUKH01001147.1:0-1231 GCF_001593695.1 Leisingera sp. F5
GGAATCACTGACGAAAGACACTGCCCATGCCTGCTGAAATCCGCAAAACGCTGCTGCATGTCGAAGAGACCCTGATCGAGGGCGGCAAGGCAGCGGAAACGCCGTTGAAGATGATTGCCGCGGTAGCTGTGATCAAAAACCCCTGGGCCGGGCAGGGATTTACCGAGGATCTGCGCCCGGCAATCCATGACTGCGCGCCGGGTCTGGGGGAGAAGCTGACTGCGATGATCCTTGAGGCCGCAGGCGGCGGCGACAAGGTTGAAGGCTATGGCAAATCCGCCATTGTCGGGGTGAATGGCGAGGTCGAACATGCCTCGGCCCTGATCCACACACTGCGGTTCGGCAATCACTACCGCGAGGCGGTGGGGGCGAAATCCTATCTGGCGTTCACCAACACCCGCGGACCGGCCAACGCGCCGCTGCAGATCCCGCTGATGGATAAGAACGACGGCGGCCGGCGCAGCCATTACCTGACCATCCAGTTGTCGGTCGCGGATGCGCCCGGCCCGGATGAGATTGTGATCGCGCTTGGTGCCTCTATTGGCGGCCGGCCTCATCACCGCATTGGCGACCGCTATCAGGACCTGAAGGAACTGGGGCATGACCTCGACAACCCTGCATCTGTCTGACCCTTACGGCACTGTCACCTGCCAAAGGGCAGGGCCGGGGATAGGCAAAGGCGAGCCTGTGGTGCTGATCCACGGGGTTGGCATGCAGTCGGAGGCCTGGGCGCCGCAGATTGCGGCACTGGCTGAAACCCATCAGGTGATCGCGCTGGACATGCCCGGCCATGGCGGCAGCGCGCCGCTGCCGGAGGGTGCAGAGCTGCCGGACTATGTGGCTTGGCTGCATGCGGCTCTGCTGGCGATGGACCTGGGGCCGGTATCGCTGGCGGGCCACTCCATGGGCGCGCTTATTGCGGGCGGCTATGCGGTCTGCCATGCTGAGAACGTCTTACGAGTGGCGCTGCTGAACGGTGTGTTCCGGCGTTCGCCTGCAGCCCGGCAAGCGGTTGAAGCCCGTGCTGCCGAAATCCGCGCGGACAGCTTTGATCTGGAAACACCCCTGATCCGCTGGTTCGGGGATACTGCGGCGGACCAGACTGCGCGGGCGCAGGTGGCCGACTGGCTATCGGGCGTGAACCATCAGGGCTACGCCGCCGCCTATACCGCCTTTGCCCGCGGCGACAGTACTTACGCGGATGGCTTTGGCGGCATTGCTTGCCCGCTGC
>NZ_LUKH01001148.1:0-1230 GCF_001593695.1 Leisingera sp. F5
GCCCTTGCAGCGTCATGCGGCCAGGGTCCGCCAAGGTGACCGGCAGCGCTTGCGCACCCAAAGCCGCGGTATAGAAAGCCTGCAGAGACGGATCGGCAATCAGGGTCAGGTTCTGGCCCAGCCAGTAAGGCCGGGCAGCTGCCAGTTCGGCTCCCAGAAGATGGCCCCAGATCTGCGCCCGCGCAGCTTCATCAGGCATCTGCCTCAGCGCCGCTGCCGCCTGAACCGAAGCCAGCCGCGCCGCCAGCTGCTCGGGTTTGGCAATGCCGTCTGCCACCGCCTCTGCCAATACTGCCCTGTCCCAGGCTCCTGCCGCCTCCAGCGCCATGCCCTGTATCGAAACTTGTGCCAGTTGAGCGGTCAGAGCACTTTGAAAACTGACAGCTTCGCGCGCGCTCACCTGCACCCAATGGGTCACCATGCCCGGCAGGCAGATGACCCCGTCCCAATCCGGGTTCAGCCGCAAGAAGCCGCTGACAGCAGCCACGGGGCCCTGCATCAGCCCGCAGGGTGCGGCCTGGCTCAGCCCTGGCAGGACATGAACCGGCATGCCGTCTAACACCGTTTTGGCCACATGCAGCTCCGCCGGCCGCACCGGTGCCGGATGCGGCGCCGCCAGGGCAGTGCCGCCCAGCAGCACCGGGCGCGGCGTGCCGCCCAGGACCTGCCGCAACGCTGCCGCCAGCGCAGGCGGGTGGCTGTCCTGCAGGCGCAGCACTTGGGCCGGCCCCGCTTTGCTGCCGGCCATTTCCCAGGCCGAAAGCGTGTCTCCGTCCAGATTTGCGGCCAGCCAGCCGGTGCCGTTGCGGGGAGACTGCATGATGCCCTCACTTCCTGTGCCATTGCGTTGCCGGGCTTATGGCGCTGATTCTCTGTTCCGGCAAGCGGGCACCCCGCCCGCCGGTATCGGCCTGAATACCCGTATGGCGAAGGTGCTATCCGCAAGTATACGCGCCATAGGCTAACGCGCCCGGGATTTATGCAAAAGACAGGGTGTCCAGCTCTGCGCCCGGTCCGCAAAATCCATTAGTGTTAAGGCATCGTCGGCCTTGCACTCTGTCAATCCCGTACAGCCCCGGCCAGCGGCGGCGGTGCGAATCGCGGGAACCGGAAGCCCGGTGGCTTGTGCCGCGCCGGACACAGGCGGCGCACGCGTAATAGTGACAGGAGGTACTGCCAAGATGTCCGCCACTCCGGCACCGCATAATGCCATTTTTGCCCAGCTGGCCG
>NZ_LUKH01001149.1:0-1230 GCF_001593695.1 Leisingera sp. F5
GATTTGCCGGACATCGCGCTGGTGCTCTCCGACATCAAACTGGAGGGAACTGCCACCGGCATAGACCTCGCTACCCGGCTGGACGGCTCAAACCTGCCTTGCATCCTGATGACGTCCCTTCCCGTCAGCGATCCATTGTTCCGCAAGGCCTTGAAATGCAGTCCGGTTTTGCGCAAACCATTCACCACGCACCAATTGTCCGCGCTGATCAAACCGGAGCCTGCCGCATGACATCGCCCTTGGTCACCATCCTGGATGACGAGCCGGAAATCCGCCGGATCCTGACTAACACGCTGGAGGACGCAGGCTTCCGCACCCAAAGTTTCGCCCGCGCGCGCGAGTTTGAGGCCGCTCTGAACCGGATGACACCCGATGTCTGCCTGGTAGATCTGTCACTGCCCGACACGGATGGGCTGGCGTTGGTGCATCGGCTTGCACTGGAACAGGGCGCGGCGGTCATCATCATCTCCGGCCGCGCCCAGGTGCAGGACCGGGTGACAGGGCTGGAGCTGGGAGCTGATGACTACATCACCAAACCGTTTGATCCGGCCGAAGTGGTCGCCCGTGTCCGCGCCCGTCTGCGCAGCGCCCCCCGCACAACTGCTCCAGCCAGCGACACCGCCCGTTTCTCCGGCTGGATCGCGCATTTCGACCGCTATGTGCTGGAGGATGACTCAGGCAGCGAAACCCCGTTTTCCCATGCCGAGGGCGAAGTTCTGCGGTTGTTCCTCGACAGCCCCAAACGGCTGATCTCCCGCGCTCAGATGCAGGAAGCGCTTGGCGGTGCGGCAGGTGAAAGCTTTGACCGGGCAATGGATGTGCGCGTCTCCCGCCTGCGCACCAAGCTGCGCGAAGACCCTAAGAACCCGCGTCTGATCAAGACGATCTATGGCGCGGGCTACATCTTTCTGGGCGATGTGGATTGGGGCTGACCCTGTTCTGGTAGAAAACCAATTTGCCTGTGCTACGCTCTTTCTTCAGGTAAGAGGTTGAAAGAATACGCAGCTGCAGTATTTCACCACCCTTGTCCATTCCGGCTACGCTGGCGTTCGCCGTGACGGCGCTGTCTTCCGCGCTCTAAAGCCTCACATTTGCCAGCACGGCACAGAGATTCTTGCCGCAGCGAATCACTTGGCATAGAATCAAACCATGGCCACCTGTCTGCTCTACCGCCAAGCCCCTTCGCGCCCGACCCGGTTCTACCGCATTGAGCTGGCGATGAACCTGTTT
>NZ_LUKH01001150.1:0-1229 GCF_001593695.1 Leisingera sp. F5
CATCCTGGGTGAAGCGCCCGAGGACCGCCGCACCCTGCTGTTCTCAGCCACTGTGCCAGCGGGCATTGCCAGCCTCGCCAAGACATTCCAGAAAGACGCGCTGCGGATCCAGACCGCAGGCGAAACCAAACAGCACAGCGATATCGAATACCGGTTGATGAGCGTGGCGCAGCAGGATGCGGAAAACGCCATCATCAACGTGCTGCGTTATTATGAGGCGCCCAGCTCCATCGTTTTCGCCAACACCCGTGCCGCAGTGAACCGGCTGGCGGCGCGGCTTACCAACCGCGGCCTGCCGGTGGTGACACTGTCTGGTGAACTCTCCCAGGCTGAACGCAGCCAAGCGCTGCAGGCAATGCGAGACGGCCGCGCCCGGGTCTGCGTGGCCACTGACGTGGCGGCACGCGGCATCGATCTGCCGGGGCTGGAGCTGGTGGTTCATGCCGAGCTGCCCTCGAACCACGAAACCCTGCTGCACCGTTCGGGCCGGACCGGCCGCGCGGGCCGCAAAGGCGTCAGCGCGCTGATCGCGCCGCCCAAGGCGCGCAGCAAGGCGCTGCGGCTGCTGAAGTGGGCCAAACTGACGGCAGAACACTGTGAAGCGCCCTCCGCCGACGACATTCTAGCACGTGATGAAGAGCGGATGCTAGCTGATCCTGTCTGGCAAGAAGCGGTTTCGGAGCAAGAGCAGGCAGGGGTTCAAACCCTGCTGGAGCATTTCTCAGCCGAGCAAATCGCTGCCACCTATCTGCGCCTTTTCCGCAGCCGTCACTCGGCGCCGGAAGAGTTGCGTCCGGCCGGCGCGGAGGAACCGCGTAAGGAACGCAAAGAACGCAAGGATTTCGGCCCGTCGGTGTGGTTCTCGCTGTCAGGCGGGCGCGCCACTGGCGCCGATCCGCGCAAAGTGCTGCCGATGCTGTGCAAGGCCGGCAATATTGACCGCGACGTCATTGGAGCGATCCGGATACAGGAAAATGAAACCTTTGCTGAAATCAGCCAAGATGCGGTTGATGGCTTTCTGAAAGCACTGGGCGGCAAGACCGAGCTGGAGCCGGGCGCCGTGCTGACCCAGCTGTCCGAAGCCCCGGACCTGGGCCCAGCGCCACGCCGCGGTCCTGGCGGACCGAAGGGTGGCTTCAAGGGCGACCGTGACCGGGAGTCCAAGCCGCACCGTGGCAAACCGGATGGCCCGAAACCCTATCGCGGCAAATCCGAAGACAGCCGGGACA
>NZ_LUKH01001151.1:0-1229 GCF_001593695.1 Leisingera sp. F5
CGGTTTCTGCGCGAAGCGATGGATCCGATCCGCGACAGCGCCTTTCTGCCGGCGGTTGCGGGCTATCTGGCTCGGGATTACATAACGGCGTTTCTGGTTGGTGGCGCGCTGGCTTTTGTGATGCATTCGTCAGTTGCCGCTATCCTGATGTGCGTGACGCTGGTGCAGATCGGAGCGATCCCCTTTGCCGCTGGCCTTTCACTGGTATTGGGGGCGAATTTCGGTTCTGCCTTCATTCCCGTCTGGCTGAGCCGCGGAATGGATTTGCGGGCACGCCGCATCCCCTATGCCAACCTGGCTTTGCGCGGCACCTGGGCGGTGATCTGCCTGTTCGGTGCCAATCTGGCGCTGCGTCAGGGGGTGTTGGGGGATCCGCAAGGCGGCCAGATGCTGGTCAACGCGCATCTGGCCTTCAATGCGTCACTGCTGGTGCTCGCGCTGCCGGTTTGTACACAGTTGGGAGATATCTTTGCCCGGCTGTTCCCCGAACCCGCGCAGACAGAGATGAACCACCCAGGGCGGCCTGTCAGTGCGCTGGAACAGGGCAGCTATGGTTCAGCTGCTGTGTCTGTTTCGAACCTTAAACGCGAACTGCTGCGGATGTCGGACCAGGTCAATGCCATGTTTCGCCCGGTACTGGAATTGTACCAATCGGGTGGCAAGGAGAAAATCAAGACCGTTCAGTCGATGGACGCCGAGGTCAACGCTGGTCTCTCCGGTGTCCGGAAATATGTGGCTGCGATCCCCGAGGATGGCTTTGACAAAGAACAATTGAAGACGGCCCGCAGCCTGATGGAATACGCGATCCGGCTGGAAACCGCTGGCGATGTGGTGGCCCGTCGTCTGACAGTCCTGGCGGGTGATTTGAACAAAAGGAATCTGAGCTTTTCCAGGGAAGGCTGGATGGAGATCACCCGGATGCATGAGGCAATTCTGGCCAATATGCAGCTGGCCTCCAATGTGCTGATTTCTGATGACTTGGAAAGTGCGCGGTTGCTGAGCCTGGAAAAAACCGAATTGAAGCGGATGGAGCACGACAGCCGGAAACGCCACCTGAAACGGTTGCAAAATGGCGCCCGGGAAAGCTTTGACACCTCCGATATCCATTTGGAAACGCTGCGTGCCTTACGTGAGTTCAACAGCCACATTGCGGCGGTGGCTTATCCGGTTCTGTACCAGAATGGCCAGCTGTTGGAGACCCGGCTGATCAATGAAATGCTGCCGGAAGA
>NZ_LUKH01001152.1:0-1229 GCF_001593695.1 Leisingera sp. F5
TTGTCATCCCGAGTGCACAGGAGGGGGTGTACAGGGGGGGTGTACAGGGGGGGTGCACGCATGTCACCCTCTTGCCGGGTTCAAAAAGGGCGCTCCGGTTTCACCCGTGCGGCGCCCTTTCCGTGTCCGGTTTCCGGGAGGGATCAGCCGCCCAGTTTTTGTGCCACCAGCTTGTTCACGGCGGCGGGGTTGGCCTTGCCGCCGGTGGCTTTCATAACCTGGCCGACAAACCAGCCTGCCAGTTTCGGGTTCACCTTGGCCTTCTCCACCTGGGCCGGGTTGGCGGCGATGATCTCGTCCAGAGCGGTCTCGATGGCGCCGGTGTCGGTCACCTGCTTCATGCCGCGGTCCTCGACGATCTGCGCCGGGTCGCCGCCTTCGGTGTAGACGATCTCGAACAGGTCCTTGGCGATCTTGCCGGAGATGGCGTCCGAGGCGATCAGATCAATGATGCCGCCCAGCTGTGCCGGGGAAACCGGCGAGTCGGTGATCGCGTGGTCTTCCTTCTTCAGACGGCCGAACAGCTCGTTGATCACCCAGTTGGCAGCCAGCTTGCCGCTGCGGCCCTTGGCGGTTTCCTCAAAGAATGCGGCCGATTCCACATCCGCGGTCAGCACCGAGGCGTCATAGTCCGAGAGGCCGAAGTCATTGATGAACCGCGCCTTTTTGTCGTCCGGCAGTTCCGGCAGATTGGCGGCGATATCATCGACCCAGGTCTGCTCGATCTCCAGCGGCAGCAGGTCGGGGTCGGGGAAATAGCGGTAGTCATGCGCTTCTTCCTTGGAGCGCATGGAGCGGGTTTCGCCCTTGTCCGGATCGTACAGCCGGGTTTCCTGGTCGATCTTGCCGCCTGCTTCGATGATCGCAATCTGGCGGCGCGCCTCGACTTCGATGGCCTGCTGGATGAAGCGCATGGAGTTCATGTTCTTGATCTCGCAGCGGGTGCCGAGGTGGCCGAAATCCTGGGTTTCCTGGTACTTCTCGTACTGGCCGGGCAGGCAGACCGAAACGTTCACGTCGGCGCGCAGGTTGCCGTTCTGCATGTTGCCGTCGCAGGTGCCCAGGTACTGCATGATCTGGCGCAGCTTGGCGATATAGGCGGCGGCTTCCTCCGGCCCGCGGATGTCGGGGCGGGAGACGATCTCCATCAGGCAGACGCCGGTGCGGTTGAGGTCGACAAAGGACATGTTGGGGTCCATGTCGTGGATCGATTTGCCCGCGTCCTGCTC
>NZ_LUKH01001153.1:0-1228 GCF_001593695.1 Leisingera sp. F5
GTGGATGGTCTCCGGCACATCGACGGTTTCGCAGTCATAGATGGTCTTGCCGCTGTCGACACTTTCCATCACCGCCAGTTCCCGCGCGTTGCGGGTCATCAGCTTGGCCAGCCGGATCAGCACGTCCTTGCGCTCCGACGGATGCAGTTTCGACCAGCGCCCGTCGTCAAAGGCTTCGCGGGCTTTCTCAACCGCGAAATCAACGTCCTCGGCGCCGCAGGCCGCGATATCGGCCAGTTTTTCACCGGTCGCCGGGTTCACGGTCGCAAAGGTATTGCCCGAGGCCGCCGGGCGGAATTTACCGTCGATGAAGGCGCCGGTGGGCAGGGCCAGCCCTGCGGCGATGGATTTGTATTCGTCCTGGGTCAGCAATGTCATGGCTCAGCCCTCCGCCTGAATGTCGGCAATTTTCTGTTTCAGCACCCGCACAACCTGTTCCAATGCGCGTTTGTCGTCCTTGTTCAGCCCCTTCAGCGGTGCGCGCATGGCGCCGGCGGCGATGCCGTTCAGGGTGACTCCGTGTTTGATGGTCTGGATGAACTTGCCGCCCTGCTCCAGCACATGCATCAGGGGCATCATTGCCGACATGATGCGGCGGCCCTTGGTGTAGTTCCCCTCCACCACGCAGGCGTTATACAGCGCCACATGTTCGGCCGGCAGGAAGTTCGACCCGCCGCAGACCCAGAAGGGTGCGCCCCAGGCAAAGAATTCCAGCGCCTGATCATCCATGCCGCAGCCCAGCTGGATATGCGGATAGTCCCGCGCCAGCAGGTGCACCCGGTTGATATCGCCCGAGCTTTCCTTGATGCCGCAGAAATTGCGGCTGCGGCCCACCCGGTCCAGGAACTCCTCGCCCATCATGGTGCCGGTGCGGTGCGGGTAGTTGTACAGCATCACCGGCAGATCGGCGGCCTTGTCGATCGCAAGGGCATTCAGTGCGTTTTCGCGGTCGGTCGGAACGGAATAGGGCGGCGAGGCCAGCAGAATGCAGTCGGCGCCGATTTCCTTGGCGCCCGCGGCCAGCGCGACGGAATCGCCGGTCAGCATCGCGCCGGTGCCGACCACCAAGGGCAGGCGGCCTTTCAGCTGTTCATGGGTGAACTTCGCCAGCTCCAGCCGTTCCTCGACGGTCTGGGCATAATTCTCACCGGTCGAGCCGCCGGAGATCAGGCCATGCACGCCGTTTTCAACCAGATATTCGATCACCTCGGCCAGCGCGTCCCAATTG
>NZ_LUKH01001154.1:0-1226 GCF_001593695.1 Leisingera sp. F5
GGCCTGGCCTTTGGCCCGGCATCGGAGCAATCCAGAATATCGCTGCAACTACGCCAGACCGCCGGCGGCGACGCGCTGATCGTCAAAATCCTCGACCTGATGCAGCAGAACCTCGAAGAGCCGCTTTTGATCCGCGACATTGCCCAGCAGGCCGGCGTCTCTCCGCGCAAGCTGGAACGCCGTTTTCAGCAAAAAACCAGAACCAGTCCGCTGGCCGCCTATCGCAAGCTGCGGATTGAGAAGGCCCGCCAGCTGTTGCTGCATACCACCCTGCCGCTGGCCGAGATCGTCGCCGCCACCGGTTTTGGCTCGCGCAGCAACCTTACCGAATGGTTCAAGCGCGAATACAAGACCAGCCCGCTGGCTTTCCGCAAAGAATACTACGCGGACAGCCACCCAGCAGGATCCGCCGCCTGAAAACAAGCTGGCACATTTATGAAAAAAGGCGGCCCTAAGGCCGCCTTTTGTCTGTTTGGGACCCGGTTCAGTTCCCTGATCCGCTGTCCTCGCCATCGTTGGAGAGGGCGCCGGGGTCAAAGACATTGCCGAATCCGGAGCCGTTGCCCTGCGGTTCCTGCTCTGCCTCCGCGCCATCCTCTTCGTCGCCCGACAGGGTGCCTGGGGCAAAGACGCCGCCGAAGCCGGAGTTGTTGCCGGTGCCGGTGGAGGGCGCGGATTGGGCTGGGGCAGCCTCGCCCTGCTGTTCCAGCTGCTGCTGGCGACGCAGCTCGCGCTGGCGGCGCAGCTCCTGGATGCGCTCTTCGGTCTCCAGGCGCTTTTGCTCCTGAATGTCGGCAATGCATTGCTGCGGGCTGTAGACCGTGGCAGTGCCGACCACCGCGACCGTGGCACAGGCCACAACCACCAGCGCCACCGCCGCAACATTGGAGCTGAGGAAACCGGGCAGCCGCAGCTTGCCGCTTTCCAGCTCCTCCACTGTTGCCTTCTTGCGGGCGGCGGCGACCAGTTCGCGGCGGCGCAAGCCGGCCTCATTGGCCAGCGCCGCAAACACCGTCAGCACCACGATGATGAAGGCCAGCGCCGAGATCGCGGGCGTGATGCCGTAGCGCACCTTCTGCGCCAGTTCGATGGTCAGCGTCGGGTATTCTCCGAAGGTGAAGGTGGTGGTGTTGTAGTTCTCGAACGATGCCAGGAATGCCAGCACCGCCGCCGAAGCGATGGCCGGCCGCATGAACGGCAGCAGCACCTTGCGGAAAGCCTGGGCA
>NZ_LUKH01001155.1:0-1226 GCF_001593695.1 Leisingera sp. F5
CCGTTTGACCACGCGGCAGTGAACATCCCGGCCAAGCTGCAAACACCGAACGCGCAGCACTGGCTGGGCACCGATCATTTCGGGCGCGACCTGTTGTCGATGATCATGGTCGGCGCCCGCACCTCCATCGCCGTGGCATTGGTGGCCGTTGGTATCGGCATGGGTGCGGGTGTGCCGCTGGGCCTGGCGGCTGCGGCCCGTAAGGGGTCGTGGCTGGATGAGGGGATCATGCGCGGCAATGATCTGGTCTTTGCCTTCCCATCGCTGGTGATCGCGATCCTGATCACCGCGGTCCTTGGCGCCGGAGCCGTCAATGCCATAATCGCCATCGGCATCTTCAACATCCCGGTCTTCGCCCGCATCACCCGCGGCGCAGCGCTGAGTCTGTGGGAACGGGAATTCATCCTGGCCGCGCGGGTCGCGGGCAAGGGCGCGGCGCGGATCTCCGCCGAGCACATCCTGCCCAATGTTATGAACCTGCTGATCGTGCAGGGCACTATCCAGTTCTCGCTCGGCATCCTTGCGGAGGCGGGCCTCAGCTACGTTGGCCTGGGTGCACAGCCGCCCACGCCCAGCTGGGGACGGATGCTGGCCGATGCGCAAACCATGGTCAGCTTTGCCCCGCATCTTGCGCTGGTGCCGGGCCTGGCCATCATCCTGACCGTGCTGGGGCTGAACCTGCTGGGCGACGGGCTGCGCGACCACCTCGACCCAAAACTGAGGGTGGCGCGCGCATGACTCTTCTGGATGTCACCAGCCTGTCGGTCAGCATCGGCGCCTTTCAGGTGCTGCAGGATGTGTCCTTCCACGTTGATCCGGGCGAGATCGTGGCTGTTACCGGCGAAAGCGGGTCGGGCAAGTCGATGACCGCACTCGCCATCCTGCAGCTGCTGCCGGACCTTGCGGAGGCCAAGGGCTACATCACGCTGAACGGTACCCAGCTGCTGGAGCAGTCCGAGGACGGGATGTGCGCGATCCGCGGCCAGTCCGCGGGCATGGTGTTTCAGGAGCCGATGACTGCGCTGAACCCCGTGAAGACCATTGGCGCGCAGGTGATGGAGACGATCCTGATCCACAAGGCAATGCCGCGTGAACAAGCCGAAGCCCGGGCGCGGGAAGTGCTGGACCGGGTTGGCCTGCCTGAGGACCGTTTCCCGCTGTCCCGCTATCCGCATGAGCTGTCAGGCGGCCAGCGCCGGCGAGTGGTGATCGCCATGGCGATTGCC
>NZ_LUKH01001156.1:0-1226 GCF_001593695.1 Leisingera sp. F5
CACAGAACGCAAGCTGCGCGAACGCCCGCGCACTTTGGAAAGTCTGGGAACCGAACTGGGGCTTTCCAAGGAACGGGTCCGCCAGCTGGAGGCCGGGGCATTCCAGAAAATGCGCAAATGCCTTGAAGGCCAGTCGCGCGAGGTGCACAGATTGCTTTCATGAGAAAGCAGATCAATTTTCTGAAAGTAATGCTAAGCGCCGCCTGTCTGGCGGCGCTTAGCCTGTCTGGCGTCCGAGCGGATGAAATGTCCGAGGCTGCCCGGCTGCTGAGCGGCGCTGATGTTGTGATTCTCGGCGAGGTGCATGACAATCCAGTGCATCATCAGCGGCAGGCAATTCTGCTGGCAAAGCTGCAGCCTAGGGCGGTGGTCTGGGAGATGATCACTGCGGAGCAAGCAGCCGCACTGGATCCTGAAACGCTGGCGAACGCTAGGCTGACGGCCCGGCAACTGGATTGGCAGAATTCCGGCTGGCCGGACTTCAGCCTTTATGCGCCGGTGTTTGCAGCTGCTGCCGATGCCCGCCATTATGGTGCACAGGTGCCGCGAGCAGAGGCTGCGGAAGCTTGGGAACGCGGCGTGGCTGCCTTTTTCCGGGCTGAAGATGCGGCCCGCTTTGGCCTTGATCAGCCGCTACCGGAGGCAGAACAGGCCGAGCGCGAGGCGGACCAGCAGACGAATCACTGTAATGCGATGCCGGTTGAGATGCTGCCTGTCCTGGTGGACTTCCAACGCCTGCGGGACGCCGCCCTGGCAAAAGCCGCGGATACCGCGCTTGCGGAAACCGGTGGTCCGGTGGCTGTGATCACCGGCAATGGCCATGCCCGCACCGACCGCGGGCTGGCGGTCTACTTGGCCAAGGCCCGTCCAGCGGTGCAGATCCGCAGCTTGGGCCAGTCCGAGGGCGGGCAGATCAGCGGGACATTTGATCTGCTGCTTGACGCGGGCGCGGCCGGCCGGCCGGATCCCTGCCTGGCCTTCCAAAGCGGCGGCTAAAAATCATCGAGGGCTAAGCACCGGTCTGTTTGGAAACGGTACCGCGCCGTGCGCAGCACGGCGCCCTGCCCAACGCTGCCGGGGCCGCGGGTCCGTGCCGCGCGGGGGCGGGAGCCTTTGCTTTGGCTTTGGCCGTCTCACGCTGGGAAAACCGTTTCACACTTTCGCCGCAGCGCAGTAAGGTCGCGGGAAACGGGACAAGGGCGGACAAATGCTGGCTGGCAGACATA
>NZ_LUKH01001157.1:0-1225 GCF_001593695.1 Leisingera sp. F5
AAGTAGAACAGCGCGAACCCGAAGGGCGGTGTCAAGAACGAAGTCTGCAGGTTCACCGCCACCATGATTGTCACCCATTTCGGATCGAAAGATCCGCCATAGATCACCGGCCCGACGATGGGGATCACGATGTAGATGATCTCTAGGAAATCCAGCACGAAACCCAGGAAGAACAGCACCAGCATCACGATCAGGAAGACCGTCATCTCGTTGTCAAAGCTCTTCAGGAACTGCTGGATATAGTGTTCGCCTCCAAAGGAGATCACCACCAAATTGAGCAGCTGCGAGCCGATCAGGATAGTGAACACCATTGAGGTCACTTTGGCGGTCTCTCGCACAATCGGTGTCAGCACGCCTGATTTGAACAGCACCCAGCAGCCGTATAGCAATCCGAACAGCGCAAAGAGATAGGCGCCGTAGGCCACAAAGAAAGCGATCCAGCTTTCCAAGGAAACGCCGCCCTGATTGACCCGCAGGTCAAAGTTCATGCCGACAAGAATGCACAGCATAACCGCAAAGGTGGACCAGATGATGATCTTGCCGGACCGGCCCTCATCCTGCAGTTTGCGGTAGGCCGCCAGCATGATAGCACCGCCTGCCCCCAGCGCCGCAGCGGGCGTCGGGTTGGTGATACCGCCCAGGATCGACCCCAGCACCGCAACGATCAGCACCAGCGGTGGGAACACCACCCGGATCAGATCGTTGGTGGCGCAGCGCGCGGCGGCCTCGCGGCAACCCCACAGTGCCAGCAGCAGCGGCAAAGCGATCCACAGCACGGTAGCACCTGCCGAAGTGGCCGGCGCAATGGCCACCAGATCCACCAGCGCAATCAGCAGCACGCCGATGGCGCCCAGGATCAGCGGCTTGGAATCGCGCGACGGCGCCACACCGCGGCCAAAGGCCAGCACCAGACCCAGAAGGATCATGATCACTGCGATACCGGTGCCGATCGGCGCGGCGGCGGCAATCTTGGCATCACGGGCGGCGATGATTTCATCCTCGCTCAGCCGTTCTGACAATGTCACGCCGCCGGCGGCGTCAATGGCCTCCTGTTCTGCAACAGCCGCGTCCCAGTCCTCCTGCCCGTGCAGGTCGATCATCGCGGCTTTGCATTCGGCACCGACATTGGTGCGCAAGGAGGCGGTCTCGCCTGCATCCGAGAAGGTCGAGACGGTGATGTTCTGGCTGCCGATGACGTTGAAGCTGCCCAGCAGGATGGCGCCGC
>NZ_LUKH01001158.1:0-1225 GCF_001593695.1 Leisingera sp. F5
GGCGTGAAGACCAGCTGGGCCGCGCTGATCGCGGAAGAACTGGACGTGGAGCTGGACCAGGTCCGTGTTCTTCACGGCCCCGCCGCGCAGGCTTATTACAACTCTGCCTTCATCGCCGATGCGCTGCCGGGCAAGGGCTATGACAACGGCAACTTCAAACATGCCGTGGGCGAGGCACTGGGGCATTTCGGCAAGGTGCTGAACCTGCATGGCACCGGCGGCTCGACCTCAATGAAGGACGGTTTCAAGCGGATGCGCCAGGCCGGCGCTACCGCACGCGAGACGCTGAAACAGACCGCCGCAGAGCGGCTGGGCATCAGCCGCGGCCAACTGAGCACCGTCAAGGGCGCGGTGGTTACGCCGGACGGCACACAGATCCCTTACTCCGAGCTCGCAATGGACGCTGCCAAGCTGGACCCGGTGGACGTGGACCTGCGGCCCAGCAGCGAATGGCGGCTGATTGGCAAATCGCAGCCGCGGATAGATATGGCTGAAAAAGCCACCGGTTCCGCCGAATTCGGCATCGACGTGCGGTTGCCGGGGATGAAATTCGCCTCGGTCCGCATGAACCCGCGCCAGGGCGGTGGCATGAAGGGTTTTGACGCAACTGCCGCCGAAGGGATGCCCGGCGTAGAGAAGGTCGTGGACATGGGCGCGGGCGTGGCCGTGGTGGCGCGCAACACCTGGCTGGCGATGCAGGCGCTGGACGCCATCGAGGTGCACTGGGAGGACGCCCCCTACCCGCCTGAAACCGATCAGGTCTTCGCCAGGATTGCGGAAGCGTTTGACGATGCCCCGAACTCTGTCCTGCGCGATGACGGCGATGCGGACATGCTCCCCGATGGCGCAACCGAGCTGACGGCGGACTATCAGGTGCCCTACCTGGCCCATGCCACCATGGAGCCGATGAATGCCACCGCGCTGTTGCAGGACGGCAAGCTGACCCTCTGGTGCGGCAACCAGATGCCAACCTTCGTGCAGATGAAATGCGCCGAGGAAGCCGGGCTGGAAAGCGATCAGGTGGAGGTCAACACCACTTACCTTGGCGGCGGCTTCGGGCGGCGGGCAGAGTTCGACTATGCGGTGCTGGCCACCCGGCTGGCGAAACAGATGCCCGGCACCCCGGTGCAGCTGACCTGGAGCCGCGAGGAGGACATGCGCCATGATATGTACCGCCCCGGCGCGCTGGCGCGGATGCGCGGTGCCGTCAAGGATGGTCAGGCCG
>NZ_LUKH01001159.1:0-1224 GCF_001593695.1 Leisingera sp. F5
TCGGCGCGCCGCCCTTGATCCGGTCAGCCAGATGACCGACACCGATCACATAGGCATCTGCGGTGTTGTAGCGTTCCAGGACGGCGAAATTCCCAAAAATCATAAAGGCCACTCCGGCACTGCCCGCGGGCAACAGGATTGAAGAAGGGCCGTGATCGGCAACCGGGCGCCCGTCCAGGCCCTTGATGCCTAGAGCAGCCCAGTCTGACGCCGGCTTTTCGATCTCCCGGTCTGCCAGAGTGTAGTCAAACCCTTCGGGCAGGGACACTTCCACGCCCCAAGGCTGCCCCTTCACCCAGCCGAATTTCTTGAGGTAAGCCGCGGTCGACGCCAGCGCATCAGCCGGATTGTCCGACCAGATATCGCGCTTGCCGTCGCCGGTGAAATCCACTGCATAATCCAGATAGGACGTCGGGATGAACTGGGTGTGTCCCATCGCACCAGCCCAGCTGCCGGTCATCTTGCGGGCGGCAACATCGCCGGCTTGAAGGATTTTCAGCGCGGCCACCAGCTGCCCCTCGAAAAACGCACCGCGGCGCCTGTCAAAGGCCAGTGTTGCCAAGGAGCGGATCACATCCATCTTGCCGCGGAAAGTGCCATAGCTGCTTTCCAGCCCCCAGACCGCCACCACGATCTCTTTCTCGACGCCAAAGGTTGCTTCGATTTGATCCAGCCGGGCGCGCTGTGCCTGCAGCGCCGCCTTGCCGTTCTTCACCCGCAGCTCAGAGGCGGCACTGTCCAGATAGTCCCAGATCGTCTTGGTGAATTCCGATTGGTTGCGGTCCCGGCGGATCACCTCAGAATCATAACTGACCCCGGCAAAGGCGCTGTCCAGCACCGGTGCGCTGACGCCCTGCGCTATGGCACGGTTGCGGAACGCTTTGATCCAGCCTTGGAAATTCAGGTCAGCAGCGGCAGGCCCAGGCTCTTGGACGGCGGCCGCAGGCCGAGCTGCGGGTCTCATGGCTGTGGCTGCGGCCAATTGAATAGCTTCACCCTGCACCTCTTGTTCAAGAAGCCCTGGCCGCTGGGCGGGCCTCAGGGAACTGTCCGGTGCGGCCTCTGCCGCCATGGCGCCGCCTGCTACCAGGGACGCTGCAACCCATTTGCGCATGTTGCACCTCATTATCACTGCTCCCCTCCAGTCTAGCGGCGGTGCCGTCCGGGTAAAGAGGTCAGTCATTGCATGTGCGGCGGGCCGCCTGCCGGTGCTCTTGGCGGAAC
>NZ_LUKH01001160.1:0-1222 GCF_001593695.1 Leisingera sp. F5
CATCATATTTGTTATACTTGTTGCTTTGAAAGCTGTTTGACCAATGTACCTAGTCGATGCCCACGTCCATCTGCATGCGTGTTTCGATCCTCCGGAATTCCTGGATGCCGCCAGCGGGAACTTTTCCCGCCTCTGTCATGGCCTTGACCTGCCGGCATCGACACCCGGCGTGCTGCTTTTCACACAGTCCAGAGGCGCGGATGCGTTCGGTGGGCTGCGCCCCGGACATCTGCGCGGCTGGACGATCGACGAGACCGCAGAACCGGTCTCATTGCGCGCCTCGAAAGACGGGCAAACGCTGGCCCTGATCGCGGGGCGGCAGATCGTGACCGGGGAAGGGCTTGAAGTGCTCGCATATGGCGCCGCCGGTCCGTTCCCTGACGGCGAGCCGATAGAACGCGCCATCGAACGCGTTCTGGATGCCGGCGGCGCGCCGGCCCTGCCCTGGGGTTTCGGCAAATGGTCCGGCGCCAGGGGTCGCGTGATACGGCGGATCGCCAATGATCATGCCCGGTTTCCATTCCTCTTTTTCGGTGACAATGCGGGCCGCCCGGCGCTGTGGTCCCGGCCGCGCCTGTTCGGCGAGGTCGAGCAGCTTCGTCGCGCGATCCTGCCCGGCACGGACCCGCTGCCCTTCCGCGGTGAACTCCACAAGGTCGGCCGGCTTGCGTTTGTTGCAAATGACGGGTTGTCGCTGACCCATCCCTTCCAGAGTTTCCGCACCTGGCATTCAACCTCGTTCTAGACCTGCCGCCACCGGCACCGCTGGGGCTGGCGGTGTCGCCGCCGGATAAGACGGATCCAACGCTGTTTCTGTATCCGGTCCGGGGGGGCACGTTTGCCGGTACGTGGCACACGAGCTGGCACGAAGGTCCCGATCCGGTCCATCCGCCACAGGCTGACATCGACGCCTTTCTGGAGGCCCTGAACCTGTCGGTCCCGACGCTGGGTGCAACGCGCGGACACATATCGAAAATCCATGCAGGATTGTTGCCCGCCAAAGAAGCCGGCACAGCGAAACTCTCTGTTCGTGAAATCATTTTGGACCATGGAACTACTGGGGGGCCGATCGGCCTCTACACGGTTTCCGGCGTCAAATTCACGACCGCCCGCCGGGTTGCGGCCAACCTTGTGAAACGTGTCCTGGCAAGCAGACGCATTGCGGCTGCACCGGATGTGGCCGAATGAGACGTCTTGCCGCAATCGCGTCTGCAGCGCGGTT
>NZ_LUKH01001161.1:0-1222 GCF_001593695.1 Leisingera sp. F5
GGGCAGGGGCTGCGTTTTCCTGGGTTATCTCATTCGCTCAGGTGCCGCAGCAGATCCTTGGCGCCATCGGGATTGCCGAGATGGGCGCCATAGGGGTGCTGTTCGTGATCTCCATCGCGTTTTTCATCGGTTGTATGTTTGTCGATCCCATCGTGGTGATCCTGGTGCTGGTGCCGGTTTTTGCGCCGGTGGTGAAGTCGGTGGGGCTGGACCCGGTTCTGGTTGGCACAATCATCACCCTGCAGGTGGCTATCGGATCGGCCACACCGCCGTTCGGCTGCGATATCTTCACTGCCATTGCCGTGTTCAAACGCCCCTATGCCGAGGTGGTGCGCGGCACGCCGCCCTTCATCCTGATGCTGCTGGGGGTGTCGGTGGCGCTGATCTTCTTCCCGCAGATTGCGTTGTTTCTGCGCGACCTGGCCTTTGCAAAATAACGAGGCGCTGAGATGTTCACATCCATTCTGGTGCCCTTCGACGGCTCCCAAGGCGCCGAGGCCGCGCTGGCCAAGGCGGCGGAGCTGGCGCAGCTGTGCGGGGCTGGGGTGACCTTGCTGACGGTCTACCGCCACCATTCGCTGCTGGAGGCATCAATGCATATGGTGCGTCCGGATCAGCCGGAGGACTTGGACGAGATCATGCGCAGCCACGCCAAGCAGGTGGCCGAGCGCGGCAAGGCGCTGGCGGCGGCGGGCGGCGTTCAAAGCCCCCGCGCCTTTGTCAAAGCCGGCCCGGTGGCGCGCACCATCACGGGGTTTGCCAGGGAGCACGGGCATGACCTGATCGTGATCGGCAGCCGCGGCCTTGGCTCGCTGGAAGGGGTGCTGCTGGGCAGTGTCTCTCACAAGGTGACGAGCCTGGCCGAAACCCCGGTTCTTGTTGTTTAGGAAAACTGAAAATGGCTCTTGATATCCATTCCACGCCGTCGCGGGTTCCGGCCCGGCTGGACGACCGTCCGGTCAAAAAGCGGATCGCGCTGGTGGCGCTGGCGACCGACCACACGTCTGAGCGCGACTTTGCCCGGATCTGCAACCCGGACCGGGTCGGCGTCTACACAAACCGTATCGCGTTTGAGAATCCGACCACAAGGGAAACTCTGCTGCAGACCGGCCCGCGGCTGACCGAAGCCGCGGCGCAAATCCTGCCGGAGGAAGAGGTGGACGTGGTGGCCTATGGCTGCACCGCGGCTTCCATCGTCTTGGGCAATGACGCAGTCACACGT
>NZ_LUKH01001162.1:0-1221 GCF_001593695.1 Leisingera sp. F5
GGGCAACCGGACTCAGCGCGCCTGTACGACCGACTTGAATGTCGATGGCCTCCAGCCGGGTCCAGGCGAGCTCTGCCGGAAACTTATGCGCGACCGCCCAGCGGGGCGTGGTCGAGCGGAACCCGAGCCGCCCCTGCAGCGCCAGATCGTTAACTTTGTAAACCACGCCATCGATATCGTAGCCCAGTGTCGCGCGCTGTTCTTCGATGCTGCGGTAATGCGTGATCATCTCATCAACCGACACGCAAAGCCGGGTCAGCGGGTTGGTCTGAAAGCCCAAGGATTGCAGCCGTGCGATGGCTTGCATCTGCGTTTCTGCGAGGGGTGCACTCAATTCGCCCCAGCTGTAGGCAAAGAATCGCAAAGGGCGGGCACGGGTGATTTCCGCATCCAGCTGCCGCAGAGAACCGGCCGCGGCGTTGCGCGGATTGGCAAAGATTTTGCCGCCGCGCTCGGCGTGCCGGCTGTTCAGCGCCTCGAAGTCCGCGTGACTCATGTAAACTTCGCCGCGCACTTCCAGCACATCCGGCGCGCCGTCCAGTTGCTGCGGGATGTCGCCGATGGTCAATGCGTTGGCAGTCACGTTCTCCCCGACACTGCCATCGCCACGGGTTGCGGCCTGCACCAGCTTGCCCTGCTCATAGCGCAGCGACAGCGACAGCCCGTCGATTTTGGGTTCTGCGGTAAAGGAAAGCCCGGCATCACGCTCCAGGCCGAGGTAATTGCGGATGCTGCGGTCGAAATCGCTGACGTCTTCGTCGGCAAAGGCGTTACCGAGTGACAGCATGCGCACGGAATGGGAAATCTTACCGAACCCAGAGGCAACCGGAGCCCCCACCGTATTAAGCTGAGTGGCATCTGCCGCTAGATCCGGATATGCCTCTGCCAGCGCACGGTACCGCAGTTTCAGCGAATCATATTCCGCATCGCTGATTTCTGGCGCGTCGGCCTGATGATAGGCCAAATCCGCCGCACGAAGCTGTTCTTCCAGTCCGAAAAACTCGGCCTGCGCTTCTTCAGCCGACAGGTTGGCCACGTCTTTTTCTGTTTTCTCTGCCACACGCGGTCCCTCTTCGTTCTCCCTTTTGGTGATAAGCTGCCGCGCTGGCCGCGTCCAGCGCATCTGACAACCCGCACGCTGCAGGCGTCAAAAAGCAAAAAGACCCGCCAACCGGCAGGTCCTTGCAACCGCCGGCACATCATCATGTGCCGGCCGGGGGA
>NZ_LUKH01001163.1:0-1221 GCF_001593695.1 Leisingera sp. F5
CTGGATGGGGTCGATGGGAGACGCGCTGAAGGGTCCGGGCGCGCCGGTTGGCCTCTCCAAGACAGTCAGCGCTGGAGGGGTCGTGGACAATGGCGGCGCCAATCCGCTTTCGGGCTACACGGTGGTCGAAGCGGCTGATCAGGATGCTGCCTGCGAAATGGCCAAGGGCTGCCCGATGGTGGTGGGCGGCAACGGTTCGGTCGAAGTGGCCGAGATCATCGACATGGAAATGTAGGCTGCATGCCCCGGGACAGGCCCGGGGCATCTATTTTCAGAACAGCAATTCGGCTGCCGGGCGGATGGATCCGCACTCCAGCCCGCGGCGGCTGTAGAGTGTCTTGTTCATGTATTTGCGGGTTTCCGGATGCTCCGCCTCCAGCACACCAAGGCTGACCATCAGCGCCGCTATCGCGCATTCGCTGGCGCGGGTGGCGCCGTCAGTGATTTTCAAGGCTACGCCCATCTTCTGTTCAGGCAGGATCGCGATGAACACCGCCTCGGCTCCGGTCTTGATCGCCGCTTTTCCGCCCATGGCCCGCATCAGGTTGGTGCAGCAGCGGGTTTCGCCTGCAACCAATTCGGGATGCGCCGTCATCGCCGCGACCAGTTGTTGCGCCGCTTGCGACGCGCGATCGGAACGGTCTGCGGCGCTGGCAAACCACGCCATCGAGCGCGCAAGGCCGGTAACCGTGGTGGCAAAGTTCGGCGCTGAGCAGCCGTCAATGCCATAGCCCGGGCTGTCCTGGCCAGTGGTTTCCTCAAACGCGGCCAGACAGGCCTGCTGCACCGGGTGATCAACCTCGATGTACTCCGCCCCGGCGCCCAAGTACTGGGTCAGGGTCAGAAAACCCGCGTGCTTGCCGGAACAGTTGTTGTGCACCTGGCAGGGGCTGTTGTCGGTCTTGATCAATTCATTGCGGGCCGGGATGTCGTCTGGCAATTGCGTGCCGCAGCGGAAGTCATCATCGCCAAGGCCCAGCTGATCGAGCCAGCTGTTCACCCGGTCTGTATGGATGTGCGCGCCATTGTGGGAGGCGCAGGCCAGGGCCAGCTGTTCAGACGTCAGACCATAGCGCGCAGCGGCGCCGGAGGTAATCAGCGGCAGCGCCTGGATCATCTTGGCCGAGCTGCGCGGGTAGATCACCGCATCCGGGTCCCCCCAGCTGCGCACCACCTTGCCCGTGTCATCACAAATGACGGCATGCCCCAAATGCAGGCTCT
>NZ_LUKH01001164.1:0-1220 GCF_001593695.1 Leisingera sp. F5
CTTTGATTTAGAGAGCGAGCTGGCACTGATGCAAGAGCATCATGTCGATGTGCTGGTCAGTAAAAACAGTGGTGGCAAAGCGACTGAGGCCAAGCTGGCAGCGGCGCGTAGTCAGGGGATTCCTGTTATGATGCTGGCTCGTCTGGCATTACCGAATGGAATAACACCTTTCGAGCAAATTGACGCCTGTTCAGAACATATATTGAATTTTGGAAGCAAGAAATGAAGGTATCAGTTTATATTGGCATCAGCTTGGATGGTTATATCGCCCGTCCTGATGGCGATATTGAATGGTTGATGGCTGCTGATACTTCAAACGGTGCGGAAGATCTTGGTTATGAGGCATTTTCGGCCAGTGTTGATTGCATCATCATGGGGCGAAATAGCTTCGAGAAGGTTCTGACGTTTCCCGAATGGCCCTATGCCGGTAAACGAATTATTGTGTTGAGTCGCACGTTAAAAGCGGTTCCCGCAGAACTTGAAGAACATGTGACGCTGTATGCCGGACCGATAAAGGAATTGGTGGAACAGCTGGAAAATGATGGCTGTCAGAGACTTTATATTGATGGTGGAACAACCATCCAGTCATTCCTGAATGAAGGCCTGATAACAGACCTGTGTATTACTCGAGTTCCAGTTCTGTTGGGTGAAGGCGGACAGGTTGCGCTGAACCGGCACTTCCTCACGGATTGCGGGTTCGTTTTGCGGAAAGGCGTCGGTGGATTGCGCGCGCAGGATGGCCGGGCTGGCCAAAGAGGCGCCGATGCCGGCCAGGGCGGCGCGGCGGGTGATGCGGAGTTTGGTCATTTTTCCTCTGCCAAGCTGCTCGAAAACTCCGCAGAAAGATAAGCACCGCGGTGGGTTTTCCTAGGGGCGGCATACTGGAATTGCCGCGCCTCACAAGCTTGTGTTGGGAAAAGCGGCAAAAGACCGCCGCCGGGGTCCGGGTTTCCCGCCTGGCTTCAGGCTTGCAGTTGGCGGGCCTGGGCGAAGGACAGCAGGCGTTTGCTGTCTTCATCCCACAGGTGCAGCCGCGCATTGGCCAGGCTTTCGCGGATGGTCATCCGGTTGCCTTCGGACAGTTCCGCATGATCGCGCAACACTTCGGTCAGGCGGTAAAACGGGATGCGGCTGTAGAGGTGATGCACATGGTGGATGCCGATATTGGCGCTGATCCACTGCAGAACCGGCGGCAGCACATAGTGCGAGCTGCCATGAAG
>NZ_LUKH01001165.1:0-1220 GCF_001593695.1 Leisingera sp. F5
GCCCAAGCGGTGGCCGAGATGGAGAACGAGCTGACGGTCCGCCGCCAGACCCTCGACCGGCTGGACACAAGGATCTTGCAGCTGCGTCAGTCGGTGGAAACCGCCAGCCGCCGCATCACCGACCTGAAGCAGGGCGCCATTGCCGCCCGCGCCACCCGGCGCGAGCAGGACATCCAGCGCCGCCTGCGCCGTCACACCGGCGGCGATAGCCCGGCCGAAGAAGCCGAGGCGCTGATCAGCGAAGTCTTGCAGCGTGATGATCCGTTCGAGCAGGGGGAAATCCTGCGCGAAATCGACGGTGAGTTGAGCAACAGCACCATTGCCGATGATCTGGCGGATGCCGGTTTCGGCCCCCGCAGCCGCAGCACTGCCGCCGATGTGCTGAACCGGCTTAAAAGCAGCAGCTAAACAGGCTTTGCCCTGGTCCGGTCCGCCGGCGCGCATAGACCAACTTGTATTTTCTGGAGAAACGACATGTTTACCGACAACACTGACAACAAACTGATTATCTTTCTGAACTCTGCCGGCGTCGCTATCGCCTATGCAATGCTGGGGATTTCTCTGTGGCTTTCAACTGAGGTGCCGCTGGCAACCAAAGGATTTTGGGCGATGGCGGTGCTCTTGCTGACACTGAGCCTGGTCAACGTGGTGAAATACCGGTTTGATCACCGCTCCAGCGAAGACCGCATCCGCAAGATCGAAGAGGCCCGCAACGAACGGCTGCTGGAAGACGCGTTGCTGGACGCCAAACAGGATCTCTGATCCGTTTTAAGTAAACCCGGCCCGGCGCCCGCCCTTTATTGGCGGGCGTTTTGCATCTGCCGGGCAGGGGTTGCCGTGGGAGACAGCGCCTCGCGGAACACCAGCGTCACGGTGACAAAACTGACGTGCAGCAGCAGATACCAGGACCCCATCTTGGCCAGGTTCACCCATTCGCCGCTGGCCTGGCCATTGTACAGCCAGGTCTTGGTGCTGGTGCCGATGTTTTCTGCCAGCCACAGAAAGAAACTGGACAGAAACGCAGCCACCGGCAGCGGCATCCAGTAGCTGCGCTCGCCAATGCGGAACCAGATGCGGGTGCTGGCAAACAGCAGTACGGTGGCCGCAAACAGGCCCATCCTGATATCGGGAAGAAAATGATGGGCGTAGAAGTTGCCATAGATGGCAACGGCCATCAGCACCGTGGCCCGGAACGGCGGGTAGGGGGCAAAGCGCATATC
>NZ_LUKH01001166.1:0-1219 GCF_001593695.1 Leisingera sp. F5
CGCGCGTGCCGCCAGCTATTCCGGCGAGGGCGACAGCACCGATCAGGGCAATATCGTGGTGCAGGAGATGGTGCAGGCGGAATTTGCCGGCGTCCTCTTCACCCAGGACCCGATGGCGCCCGGCATGGCGATGATCGAATGGGTCGAAGGCTGCGGCGAGGATCTGGTGTCAGGCCGCGTCACCCCCACCAGCTTGCGTTTCGGCCGCTACACCGGCCTGCCGGCAACAGAAGATCAGGACCAGACGCTCGATATGGCGCCGCTGCTGGCCCTTGGCAAGCAGATCGAGGACACCTTCGGCGCCCCGCAGGACGTGGAATGGGCCTATGCCAACGGCCAGTTCCAGATTGTGCAAAGCCGCGACATCACCACCCTCAGCCTGGGCACCGAGCAGGAACAGACCCGTCTCGCCGAATGGCGCGATGTGCTGGACCGCTACGCGGATGCAGATCCGGACCAAACCATCCTGGAACAGGACGAAATGTCCGAGGTCCTGCCCCGCCCCACGCCGCTCTCCTTCTCGCTGATGAGCGATCTGTGGGCGCCCGGCGGCAGCGTCGACCTGGCCTGCCGCGAGCTGGGTGTTCCCTATGGCCTGCCCGAGGGGCGCGACGGCCATCTGGTCAACCTGTTCGGCAAAACCTATGTCGATGTGGAATTGAAACAGGGTATGACCCTGAAACTGACGGCCTCCAAGGCCAAGCAGCTGCGCAAGCAGGCGCATCCGATGATCACCCGGTTCCGGGATGAGGTGATGCCGGAGCTGAAGAACAAGCTGGCGATCTGGCAGGCCGTGGATTATGCCGCCCTGCCGCAGGACAAGCTGCTGGAAACCATCGCCACGCTCAAGGAGCTGTTCATCCGCGAAATCTATCTGGAGGCGGAAAAGATCAATATCCTGGCAGGCTTCACCATGGGCGAAGCCGGGACTGCCGCCGCAGGCGATCCCGCCCTGCGCGCCCATCTGATGCACGCCGAGTTGCCCAATGCGCCCTCCAGCCTGATTGCCTCCTGCACCGGCAAGGACGCCCAGACGCGTGCCATGCAGCTGATGGGCCACCGCTCGATCTTCGATTACGAGCTGTCCTCGCCCCGCTACGCCGAGGCGCCTGCCCTGCTGAACTCCCTGCTCAGCAGCGCGGTAGAATCGATTGGCGCTGTTCCGACACCCGCCAACCTGCCGGATGAGCTGGACGATACCATCGGCATCGCTATCGCC
>NZ_LUKH01001167.1:0-1219 GCF_001593695.1 Leisingera sp. F5
GGTGAAGCGGTCGTTGCGGACGTCAACCTCGGGGAAGCGGCTGGCGAAGTTTTCCAGATCCTCCCAGTGATTGGTCGCCGGATGGCCGTCCAGCAGCCCGGCCTCGGCCATCAGCCAGGGGCCGCCGTCGATGCCTGCAATGGTGGCGCCGGTGGCGGCAATCCGGCGCAGACCCGCTAACAGGCTGGGGGTGGCATGGCGCGCCAGCTGGAAGCCGGCCACGATGATCAGCAGCTCGCAGCCCTGCAGCCGGGCCAGCGGAAAGCTGGGCACGGTAAGGCCGCTGGTCAGCATCGGCGGCTCATTCGTGGCGCTGACATAATCCCAGTCAAACGCCGCCCGCCCGGCCAGCCGGTTGGCGGCGCGCATCGGGTCAACGGCAGCCGCAAAGGACAGCGTGTTGCATTCATCCAAGACCAGCACCGCGGTTTTCAGCGGCTGATGCTCGGGCTGGAGGATGTTTTTTGCGGATTTCATCAACTTCGATTCGCCTGGTGTAAACTGTGCTGCAAAAGGCTGAGGCAGAGTCGCTGCCAGCGCAAATCAGAATCTGGGGAAGAGCCTGGGGATAACCCGCGGCAAAACCCTGTACATTGAAGGGAAAAGCAAAATGCCTCTGGAAATGAACCGGGACGTCTTTATCACCTGTGCTGTGACCGGCTCTGGCGGCACTCAGGACCGCAGCCCGCATGTGCCGCGTTCGCCTGCGCAGATCGCCGACAGCGCCATTGCCGCGGCCAAGGCCGGGGCCGCTGTGGTGCATTGCCATGTGCGCGATCCGGAGACCGGCGCGCCGAGCCGTGATCTGGCGCTGTACCGCGAAGTCACCGATCGGATCCGCGATGCTGAGGTCGATATGGTGCTGAACCTGACCGCCGGCATGGGCGGGGATATGGTGTTTGGCGATACTGAAAATCCGCTGCCGGTGAACCCGGCCGGCACCGATATGGTTGGCGCCACCGAGCGGATGGCGCATGTGGCGGAATGCCTGCCGGAGATCTGCACGCTGGATTGCGGCACCATGAACTTTGCCGAGGCCGATTACGTGATGACCAACACGCCCGGCATGCTGCGGGCAATGGGGCAGATGATGACCGACCTGGGGGTGAAGCCCGAGATCGAGGCCTTTGACACCGGCCATCTGTGGTTTGCCAAGGAGCTGGTGAAGGAGGGTATTCTGGACAGCCCCGCCCTGGTGCAGCTGTGCATGGGGGTGCCC
>NZ_LUKH01001168.1:0-1219 GCF_001593695.1 Leisingera sp. F5
AACGTGCAGCTGTTCCGCATTGACGTCAGCCCCGAGACCGCCCGCACCTTGCTGATGCAATATGTTGATGCGGCCAACAGCCTCGCCGCCCGGCCGCAGTGGTATAATTCACTCACCACCAATTGCACCACCGTGGTGATGACAATGATCCGCGCCTTTGCAGACGAAGTCCCGCTGGACTGGCGGGTGCTGGCAAACGGCTATCTGCCGGATTATGCATGGGAACGGGGCGTGCTGGACCAGACCCGCACGGTCGAAAAACTGCGTGCCCTGGGAAGCATCACAGCAATTGCCCAGGCCCACGGCGTGACCCCGGATTATTCCCAAATGATCCGCCAAGGCATCCCCGCTTTCGTATCGAATTGATCCAGCTTCTTTCTGGTTTAAAATACTCCGGGGAGCGCGAGGGGCCGGCCCCTCGCCCGTTTTCTGTTTGCAATCGGGTTAAGTGAACACCTGCTGGCCCCGTTACGAACCTGTTCACGAATCTTTTTCGGCCCCTGTCACAAAACTCCGGCAGTTTGGCTGCCGTAGTCTTTCTGAGTGCTCAAGCGCCCCAGCAAATCCTGTATCCGGGTCAATGCCTCACCTGTCAGCCGTGCCTTCTCCCGGCTCGGCCCGCCTTCGACATGTGCGCAATGTTCATAGGACAGACGGCGTTGCGACAGGATTTCCCTGGACTGGCACAGCGCGGTTTCAATCAGGTCCACATCTTCAACCGTCAGATCAAAGTTCGGGTTCGGGCGGGTCATCGGAACACTCCTGGTATGTCCATTGGGCCTAAGGTTTCGGCAACACTGCCCCGGACCCGGCTTCATAGCAACAGTTTTTTTGTTATTTTTCAATTGCTTACCTGTATACATATATGTACAATCGCATGCATTGGCACACAAAGGAATTTTCCAGGGCAATAACAGACACATGCAAACCCGTCTTGACTTGAACCCGCTTTGACCGCAAAACGCGCGCACCAAACACATACCCGCAACCGGGCGTTCTGTGGGCGCCAAACCGACGAGGAGCAGCCAGACAATGGCCCAAATCTCTCTCACCTTCCCCGATGGCAATGCACGTTCCTATGACGCAGGCGTAACCCCTGCGCAGGTGGCCTCCAGCATTTCCACCTCGCTGGCCAAAAAGGCCATCTCCGCCACCGTCGACGGTCGGCACTGGGACCTGCAGTGGCCGATTGATGCAGATGCGACCATCGCCATCCACA
>NZ_LUKH01001169.1:0-1218 GCF_001593695.1 Leisingera sp. F5
AAGTCCATTGGCTTTCGAGAGAAGGGCTGCCTGACATGAACTGAGAGACAGGAACTTATGCGCGGCAAGTCTAAACCCTCCCGCCCTTGCAGGTGTCCTGGCTGGCGCCAGAGCACCTTGGCAGCGTTGGGCGTGGCACCGCGCAAAGCGCGGTGCCACGCCCAACCGGGGGAAGTTTTTTCGCAGAAAAGGCTGACAGCGGGCGGGAGCAGCTGGTTTGCTTGGTGTTTCCGGCATGAAAAAGGCGCCGCTGGGGCGCCTTCTATTCTGCATTCTGTGCCGTTCGCGTCAGGATGGGCCGATCGGTTTGCAGGTCACGTTGCGGGCGTTCAGGCGGCGGCAGGCGAGTTCCGCCTGATCCTGGCTCATGCCGAGGAAATTGGCTTCAAACCCGCGCCGGGTCTTGGCCACTTTGCGCAAGGAGCCGTCCAGTGTTTCCAGCTCCGACAGGGCTGTGCGCAGCAGAACCTTCTCGGCCTGGTAACGGCTGGTGTAGAGACCGACATTTACGCCCCAGTAACGGCCGCCGGACGTGGAGAGACGGGTCACAACCACCGGCTCCGGTTCGGGCGAGGCGTTTGCAAGGGCCAGGCTGGCCGGGCGGGCCACGGGCCTCAGACCGGTGAAGGGCACCTTTTGCACCGCTGCGATGACCGTGGCTGTTGCGGCTTGGGCTGGCGGCGCGGGTTCTGCCTCCGCTTCGGCGAGGGCAACGGCAATGCTGTTGCGGATGGCATCGCCCTGCACGGCACCTTCGGCACTGACGGTCTGGACATTTTCGATCTGTTCAGCTTGCGGTGCGGTTCGTGCAGTGTCCTCAGCAGCTTCGGCCGGCGGCGTCTGCAGGGCTTCCTCAAGTGCGGCTACCAGCACCGGCGACTCGGCGCGGCCCGGGCGCGTTTTGGGCCGCAGGCTGGTGTTGACCTGGCCGCTGACCCGGATGGTCTTGCCCGCAGCACCTTCGCTGCTGCCGCTGTCCCCGGCGTCTGCTACCACTACGCCTGCACCTTGGTACGCGGGCCGGCGCGGCTTGCGCAGAGCGGCACGCGACGGCGCCCGGCGGAAGCCGAGATCCAGCAGTTCCGCCACTTTGGCATTGCGCGCGGTGGAGGATTTGCCACCGAACACGGTCGCGATGATCCGCTCGTTGCCGCGCTTGGCCGAGGCCACCAGATTGGAGCCGGCGGCCCGGGTATAGCCGGTCTTGATCCCGTCGGC
>NZ_LUKH01001170.1:0-1217 GCF_001593695.1 Leisingera sp. F5
GTGCATCAACCGGTCGAAGAGCGCGGGCACGGACGAGTCGATGATCTTGACGTGGTGTTCCGCGCCCAGATGCGCCCCCACCTTCTGCGCCCAGGGCAGCTCGTTGTAGCTGGCCTCGTTGAACCCGATGCTGAACGCTTTTAGCGGGCCCATCGCGGACGCGACGAGTGAGCTGTCAACCCCGCCGGAAAGGAGCCCGCCAAGGGGCACTTCGCTCATGAGCTGCGCCCTGACCGAGACGTCGAGCTGCTCGGCGACCGCCTCTTGCCATTGGGCATCCGACCAGGCCGCGGTCGAGTCATCGGCATGCGGCACGTTCCAATACTGGCGGAGTTCATGCTCTCCCGTGGACAAATCCAGCAAAAGAAGCTGCGCCGCTTCAAGCTTGTAGACGCCCTGCAGAAGTGTCCGCGGCGCGGGGACATACTCCCACGACAAATACTGTCTCACCGAGTCGACATCCAGCTGACGCTCGACCAGGCCGGTTTCAAGCAACGCCTTGATCTCGGACCCGAAGACCAGATGCTTGCCCGTGGCCGACCAGTAGAGCGGCTTGATCCCGAGATGGTCCCGCGCCAGAAGGAGCTTTCCTGTGCGGAGATCATGAAGCGCGATGGCGAACATGCCGTTCAGACGGTCCACGAAACCGGCCCCGTGCTCTTCCCACAGATGTACAATCACCTCGGTGTCGGAGTTCGTTCTGAAAGTGTGGCCCTTGGCCTCGAGTTCCGTGCGGAGTTCCCGGTAGTTGTAGATCTCACCGTTGTATACGGTGGCCACGCTGCGGTCTTCGTTGAAGATCGGTTGCTGTCCACCGGCCAGATCGATGATGGCAAGCCGCCGCATGCCCATCGCTACGCGCCGGTCATCGTCGAGGTAAAGCCCCTCCTCGTCGGGCCCCCGATGCACGATGCTGCCGCACATAGACCTGACCTGGGACATTTCCAATGGAGGGGCGCTGGCGGCGGCAGCAATTCCGGCAATTCCGCACATTTCAGGACCTTCCAATGCGGTTGAAGCGCTGCGGCACCAGTTCGCGACGGACGGCACGACTCATATGAACAGGCCCCGAAGGTCGCGTTTCAGCTGTGCCAGGCTGTCATAGGCACCGGTCCATCGCAACGCGAGGGGATCGGTGCCGAAGGTCACGAACCCCCCGGTCGAGGTCACGGAGCTGCGATAGCCAGCCCCAGTCATTACGCCGTTCCCAGTCTTTT
>NZ_LUKH01001171.1:0-1216 GCF_001593695.1 Leisingera sp. F5
GTGTCAGCTCATGCTTGGAGCCGTCGATATGGCTCTTGAAGGTCACGCCCTTCTCGGTCAGCTTGCGCAGCCCCGCCAGCGACATCACCTGAAATCCGCCCGAGTCGGTCAGGATCGGGCGCTCCCAGTTCATGAACTTGTGCAAGCCCCCCAAACGGTCGATGCGTTCCGCCGTCGGGCGCAGCATCAGGTGGTAGGTGTTGCCCAGCAGGATATCGGCGCCGGTCGCGCGCACGCTTTCCGGCATCATTGCCTTCACGGTCGCGGCAGTGCCAACCGGCATAAAGGCGGGCGTGCGGATTTCGCCGCGCGGCGTATTGATGACACCCGCGCGCGCCTTGCCGTCGGTTGCCTTCAGTTCAAAGTTGAAAAGCTCTGCCATCTTCCATTCCTGCCGTTACTATCAAACCGGCACACCGGTGATTCACCCCTAATGCCAAGGAGCCAACTCCATGTCCACAGCCGACGCCGCAGCGCAATTGAAACTCGGCTGGGAGGAATGGGTCAGCCTGCCCGACCTTGGCCTGCCCGCATTGCGCGTCAAGGTCGACACCGGCGCCCGTACCTCCTCGCTGCACGCCACCGGCATTGAAACCTTTGGCCCGGCCAGCGCCCCCAAGGTGCGCTTTATGGTGCATCCCATCCCCGGCCAGTACGATCTGGAAATCCCCTGCTCCGCACTGATCAAGGACCGGCGCGAAGTGACCTCCTCCAACGGCGAAAGCGAAATGCGCTTCGTGATCGAAACCCCAATGGAGATCGCGGGCCAGTCCTGGCCGGTGGAGCTGACGCTGACCGACAGGCGCGGCATGGCAAAACACATGCTGCTGGGCCGCCAGGCGCTGACCGAGAACGTGACCGTGGTGCCCGGCGAACGCCTGTGCCAGCCGGAACTGGATTATTCGGTCTACGCTTCCGCCAGCATCCGCAAGTCCGCCCCGAAACGCGCCCTGCGCATTGCCGTGCTCAGCCGCGAGGACAACTACTCCACCCGCCGCCTGGTGGAAGAGGGCGAAAACCGCGGCCACACAGTGGAGGTGATCAACACCACCCGCTGCTACATGGCGCTGAACGCACTGGCGCCCGAGGTCCATTATGACGGCAAGCGCCTGCCCCGCTATGACGCGGTGATCCCGCGCATCGGCGCCTCCGTCACCCAATACGGCACCGCCCTGCTGCGCCAGTTCGAAACCGTGGGCACCTATTGCATCAACGG
>NZ_LUKH01001172.1:0-1214 GCF_001593695.1 Leisingera sp. F5
TTCGTGACTGGATATTGGGAGAACTTAAGGTCCCCTAAAAGGAAAGTGTGGGATGGAGCAAATCCAAATTTCCCCTTGGCATCTATCGCGGCATGGCAGTCGCAGGCAATACACCGGAAGAGATGGGGATCGGCCCAATCCATGCCATACCGAAATTGCTAAAGAATGCAGGCCTCGGTATCGATGACATCGGGCTTTGGGAGTTGAACGAGGCATTCGCTTGCCAGGCGCTCTATTGCCGCGACCATCTTGGCATTGATCCCGAGCTCTACAACGTGAACGGCGGTGCTATATCGATTGGCCACCCCTACGGCATGACAGGCGCGAGACAAGTCGGGCATGCTTTGCTTGAGGGCAAGCGTCGTGGCGAAAAATACGTGGTTACGTCCATGTGTGTCGGCGGAGGCATGGGGGCCGCAGCGTTGTTCGAAGTCACCTGACGCCACTGAAGTAAAATTAAGCGGAGCGTTATCTGACCGAGACATCGACGACCTGTCATCTGCGACGGTCGCCTTCCGCAGAAGACACGTTCCATCTCGGACGCAATGTGCAAATAGCAGTCATTTGGGAACTCGCAGCGAAAGTCTGAAAAGTCCCGTAAGCCGACACTCGAGGTTGCCCTGGCTGCACTTGCAGCGAATGTCAGCTCGGTCCCGGAGGCATTGCTTGGGATGAAATGCGGCACCCGGTTGCCAATGGCCGCTCTGGCGACCGCTGCAGTGCGGCGGCGGGTTGTGACGAATGGCTGAAAAGGGCCGGTTTGTCATGCTGCTCCAGCGAAGGCCGTTGCCATGACAAATGGCCGGAGTGGGCTCGTTCCATCCATCTGCCGCGCTAGGTGTGAATGGCGGCGGACAGCCCAAACCGAACTTCCGTCCTATCTTCCAGCCGTGACGGGTACTCATGCAGGTCGGGCAGATAGTGGCCACTTGCTACGTACTCGCGAAACTGCAGTCGTAGCCTACATTCCAGCCATTCGCAGCAAAGGGGAAATTTGGATTTGCTCCATCCCACACTTTCCTTTTAGGGGACCTTAAGTTCTCCCAATATCCAGTCACGAAGAGCTACAATATTCGGTCTCCGAGAATGCGCCTCCGGATAGACAAGGTAAAACGTTGATCCAAGCGGAATTGCCAAGTCGAAAAGCTCGACCACGCGTCCAGCCTGGACGTCCTTTGCCGAAAGAAATCGCCATCCAAGCACGACACCAGCAC
>NZ_LUKH01001173.1:0-1213 GCF_001593695.1 Leisingera sp. F5
TTTGAACTTTACACGGACAATGCAGGTGAATTCCGGTTCCGTCTGAAAGCAGGCAACGGCGAGAACATTCTGGCCAGCGAAGGCTACAAGCAAAAGTCCAGCGCTGAAAACGGCATCGCGTCGGTTCGTAAGAACGCAGTTGACGACGCACGCTACGAACGCAAGGAAACCGCGGCCGGCAAGCACATGTTCAACCTGAAAGCCACCAATGGCCAGGTAATCGGCACCTCTCAGAGCTACGCCAGCGCCTCGGGCCGTGACAATGGCATCGAGTCGGTGAAAAAAAACGCCCCGGACGCTGCCCTGGATAACCAGACCAGTTGAGCGCAAAAGACAGCTAAGGGTCTGAACCCAAATCTATTGCAAAAAGATTTGCCAGGGGTTTCCTGAAAACTCTTGGTGCCGGCGCAGCTGAGCACTTGTTTTGCTGGGCTTGCGGACGTATACAGCGCCGGTCTGGATTCGCGATTGCGGCAAAGTTCTGCATCATCTGCTGGTCCATCCGGCGCCCCCGCGGCGACAGGTAGATTAGCGGCCAGTTGCCCTTGGTACCGGCCATCGTGTGCTCAATAGCGTTGCCCAGCACATCTGCGCGCAGCACCATGCCGGCGCCGCCGCCCGCCGGGGTGTCATCGACATTTCGATGCTTGCCGGCGCCGAACTCGCGCAGATCTACGGTCTCCAGCTGCCACAACCCCTCCTGTAGCGCCTTGCCGGTCAGGCTTTCGCCCAGCACTCCGGGGAAGGCCCCGGGAAACAGGGTGATGATCTTGGCCTTCCACACGCCTGCAAGATCCGGCGTAGGCGTCATCAGCTCACGCGGTTTCAGTGTCGGGCGGATAGCCTTGCGGCCGTGGGATTTGTTTGGTGAAGTCATAGTGTGCTGTTTAGAACAGCCAGAATTACACGCAATAGAAAGCTTTGTGACCAGCATGAATAAGAAACTGCCTTACAGCCCGGTCAGGCTTGATTTGTCCAGCATGGGCAATGAGGTGCAGCAACGTGCGATTACACTGTGGTCCCGGATTGCAAACGAAGCGGGGTTCCCTGCCGAGGGTGCAAGGTTCCGAAATATGCGCATCAACAGCCGGATGGAGCACCGAAGGTGCGTCCTGGAGATCACAGCCGCGGATGGCCGAATATGTGTTCTGCGGGCGGACTTTGGGGAAAATTGACCGGACCAGTCCAGGAGATTCCTGGAACGTCATAAGGA
>NZ_LUKH01001174.1:0-1213 GCF_001593695.1 Leisingera sp. F5
CCTGTGTCAGACTGTCAGGTAGCCGCAAAGAATAAGAACAGGGGAGATTGGGCATGGAATTGGATGATGCCTATGCCAATGGGGCATATATCGAAAATGCGGACAGCTATCCGCCGCGCTGGGCGGCCTCGGCTGAAGATTTCCGCAACAGCCTGCATGAGCGTGCCCGGCTGGACCTCCCCTATGGCGAGGGCGCGCGGCAGCGGTTCGACCTGTTCCTGCCGGAGGGCACGCCCAAGGGTGTTTTTGTTTTTGTTCATGGCGGATACTGGCTGGCCTTCGACAAAAGCACCTGGTCGCATCTGGCCCGTGGCCCAATTGCCCATGGCTGGGCGGTGGCGATGCCGTCGTATGATCTGTGCCCCGAGGTGCGGATTGCCGGTATCACCGGCCAGATTGCTGCGGCAGTGACCCGGATTGCAGGCGAGGTGGCGGGTCCGATTGCGCTGGCCGGCCATTCGGCGGGCGGCCATCTGGTGGCACGGATGCTGGACCGCGCGCTGCTGACGGCGGATGTGGGCGCGCGGATCAAGACGGTGATCCCGATCTCACCGCTGTCCGACCTGCGGCCGTTGCTGCGCACCACGATGAACCAGAAGTTCCAGATGGATTCCGCGGCGGCGATTGCCGAAAGCCCGGTGGACATGCAGGATCGCTACCCCGCAGATGTAACGGTCTGGGTCGGCGGCGAGGAGCGTCCGGCCTTTCTGGATCAGGCAATCTGGCTGGTGGAGGCCTGGGAGGCGGATCATGTGATTGCCTTTGGCAAGCATCATTTCAATGTGATTGACCCGCTAGCGGATCCCGAAAGCGATCTGGTGGCGCTGATCGTAAATTAAGACTCTTGTCCGGCCGGCAGGCCGGACAGTGATCCTGCCAGAGGCGGGTGAAAATTTTACTTGCCAGAATCCCGTTTCCGCACCATCTTCCGCCCTAAGGGCCAGGCGATGGCGTCGCCGCATGCAAGACATGCCGCCCCCAGCATACCAAAACCGTCCTGAACGCCGGGACCTTTCTTGTAAGAAGGAAGGGTCTGATATGACTTCACGTCCTGAAATGTACCGTTTTCACAATGGTGAAAAAGCACCGCTGCAATTTGCTGTCTCCGAGTATGAGGCGCGCATTGCCGGCCTGCGCAAGATCATGGCCGAAACAGGGGTGACTGCCGCGGTCTTCACTTCGATGCACAACATCTCCTACTATTCCGGCTTCA
>NZ_LUKH01001175.1:0-1213 GCF_001593695.1 Leisingera sp. F5
GTCCCATGACAACTGCTCCCCTTCTCTGGCAGCCGGATCTTTCGGCGCGCCGCAAACCTCTGCTGTGTGAGTTCATGGCGCAGGCTTCTGCCGCCGCTGGCACGGCGCTGGACAGTTTCGCCGGCATGCATGCCTGGTCGGTTGCCCAGCCACAGGAATTCTGGCCGCTGACCTGGGATTTCTGCGGGCTCATCGGGGACAAGGGCGCGGTGCCGCTGGTGGCGGATGCCGACCCGATGCAGGTGCGGTTCTTCCCCGGGGCGCGGCTGAACATCGTGGACACTTTTCTGAAGAACGCCGACGGGCGCGAGGCCATTATCTTCATTGGCGAAGACGGCCGTCGCATGGCCTGGACCCGGGCCGGGCTGAAGCGCGAGGTGGAACAGCTTGCTGCCGCCCTGCGCGCCGCCGGGATCGCAGCGGGCGACCATGTGGCCGGCTATGTCCCGAACATGCCGCAAACCGTGGCTGCGATGCTGGCGACGGCGTCGCTGGGCGCGGTCTGGTCCTCCTGCGCGCCGGAAAGCGGGCCGGACGTGGTGGTGGACCGGTTCGGCCAGATCGCGCCCAAGCTGATGTTTGCCGCCGACGGTTACTTCTACAACGGCAAGACCTTTGAAACCCGCGCCGCCATTGCCGAGGTCGCCGCCCGGGTGCCGTCCATTGAGCAGATCGTGGTCTGGCCCTATGCGGGCGATGCTGCGGCGCTTCCGGAGGGGGTGCAGCCCTATGAGGCGTTCAAACAGAAAGATGCCCCAGCGCTGGACTGCCGCCCGATGGGGTTCCGCGATCCGCTCTATGTGATGTTTTCCTCGGGAACCACGGGCAAGCCCAAGTGCATTGAGCATTCCGGCGGCGGCACCCTGTTGCGGATGCTGGTGGAGCAGCAGCTGCACTGCGACCTGCGCCCCGGCGACCGGATGTTCTATTACACAACCTGCAACTGGATGATGTGGAACTGGCAGGTGGCGGCGCTGGCATCGGAGGCCTCTATCGTGCTGTTCGACGGCAACCCGGCGCATCCCGGCATCAGCCGGCTGTTCGACGTCGTGGAGGCCGAGAAAGTCACCCATTTTGGTATATCCGCCAAATACATAGACGCCTCGCTGAAACGCCGGAACCGGCCTGCGGATAGCCACGATCTGGACGCCCTGCGGGTGGTTCTGTCGACCGGCTCGCCGCTCTCTCCCGAAGGCTTTGCCCATGTCTATGC
>NZ_LUKH01001176.1:0-1212 GCF_001593695.1 Leisingera sp. F5
ACCATATCTGAGATGTACTGCGGCACCGCCGTGTCCAGGAATTCGGTGCCGACCGGCAGGCCCAGGGCGTTGATGTCCAGGCACAGGCGGCGGGCCAGCCCCAGCCCTTCGTTGATGCGGAACGAGCCGTCGAGGCCGGGATCGTTGATCAGCCCTTTCCAGCCCGAGATGGTGCGGGGTTTCTCGAAGTAGACCCGCATGACGATTTCCAGCTGCCCGGCCAGGCGTTCACGCAGCGGTGCCAGCCGTTCGGCATATTCCATCGCCGCCATGGGGTCGTGGATCGAGCAAGGGCCGACCACGGCAACCACCCGGTCATCGCGGCCATGCAGCACATCCTGGATCGCTGTGCGGCTGGCCAGCACGGTATCCGTGGCCGCCGCCGTACCGGGCAGCTGCGACGCGAGGTCTTCGGGCGAGATCAGTTCCTGCATGCCGGTGATGCGGAGGTTTTCGGTTTGCGGTGTCATGGGTCTGCTTCCTTGGCGGGGGCCCGGGCGCTGCGGCGGATACAAAAAGACCGCCTGCGGGCTGCGGGCGGTTGGTTGGTATCCTGGTGCGTTCCGATCTATGTGCTCAGAATGCGCTGACCCCTCCGTCCGCCATGTGGCGCGGATAAAAGAAATACCAGAATGCGGCATAGATGCGGGTCATGGGCCGGACGCTAGCGGAGATTCGGGCAGCTGTCACCCCGGAAAATCAGCAGCAGGCCCTCCGCCGGGGAGGGCCTGTGCCGCGTGCGTTTTGCGGATCAGAAATCCTGCCACAGGTCCCGGGCTGCGTTGCCGTCCTGCACCGGTGCCATCGCCGGCGCGGGGCTGGCCTCAAGCTCCCAGTCATCACCTCCATGCGCGGTGGGCACTGCGGCTTCCGGCGCGGGAGCCGCTGCCGGAACCGCAGCCGCGGAGCCATCGACCTGAAACTGCGCCACAATCTCTGACAGCTTGCCCGCATCGGTGTTCAGCAAATGGCCTGCCGCCGTGGCTTCCTCAACCATGGCCGCGTTCTGCTGAGTCACCTGGTCCAGCTGGGTGACGCCGGTGTTGATCTCAAGCAGGCCGGTGGATTGCTCCTCGGCGCCTTCGGCGATCTCCGACACCAGTTGCGAGATATGGCTGACCTGGCCGACAATCGACTGCAGTGCGTCACCGGCGCGGCCGACCAGATCCACCCCCTCCCCGACCTGACGCGAACTGTCGCCGATCAGGGTCT
>NZ_LUKH01001177.1:0-1211 GCF_001593695.1 Leisingera sp. F5
TATCGAAATGCTGACCGAGGATCACTCGGCTGTGGCAGAATTTGTGCTGGCTGGAAAAATGACATGGGACGAGGCGGAACAGCATCCGCAATCCAACGCGATCACCCGAGCTGTGGGTGTTGGGGAAGAGCTGGAAATCGACAAGATCCGCGGTGACACGGAACCTGGAGACCGCTTCCTGATCTGCTCGGACGGGCTGACAAAATATGCCACGTTCCAGATCCTGCAGGACGCGCTGACCGGCACACCGCTGGAGACCGTTGGTGATCAGCTGATCCAGATCGCGCTGAACGGGGGCGGCGCGGACAATATCACTGCTGTGGTGATTGACGTGATGTAGCGCAACCGTTTCCCTGCGAGGGAAACGGTCCGGAAAACACGTGTTTTCCGAGCCGGAATTTTCGCAAAATTCCGGTTTCCTGATCAGGGTTTGGCAGTGACCAGGATCCGGCTGTCCAATGACCGGATGCGGCTGGAATCGGCCTCGTAGCTGGCCTGCAGCGCTTCGGCAAAACCCACCGCGCTTTCGGAGGTCGGGCGCATGCCGTCAAACAGCGGTTCTGAGGAATGCAGGACCACCACCTTGCTTTTGCCAAGGGTGCTGTCATCAACCTTGAAAGCAATGCCGCCGCCGGTGGCGGATTCTTCCAGACTATAGGCGACTCGCACGGGAACCGCACCGGCGGTACCATCCCGCAGACTGGCGACGGCATTGTCTTCGCGCGAGATGTTGGGCAGCAGGTGGAACACATTGCCGGAAACATCCAGTATCGACACGGTCAGGTAACCCTCGGTCACATCATCCGGCAGCACGATATCGATGACCGGGTTTTCGCCGACAAAGAAACGGCCTGATGGGTTGGGTTCCACCGTTGTCCCGCCAACAGCAAATGCCACTTCGGCGCCGCCGGAAGGGGCTTTGGGCAGATGCTGTTCGACAACACAAAGCGCGTCGTTCAGCACCTCCACATCCAGTACCACCTGGCGTTCATGGGCCAGCGCGCGCAGCGCATCAAACAGTTCCAGCCGGGTGGCGGTGCTGGCGACGCGGCCGCTGATCAGCACCGGGTCGCTGGGCGCGTAACCGTCGTAATGGCCATTGCCGTCACGCAGCAGCGGGCCGCAATCGGCAAAAGTCTCCATCACCGCCTTGACCTCGGCCACCGGCAGCATCGGCAGCTCAAACCGGATCTCGGCCTTGCCTTCCAGGG
>NZ_LUKH01001178.1:0-1211 GCF_001593695.1 Leisingera sp. F5
CAGCACCACTTTGCGCCCGGTCTGCTCAGGCTGAATGGCCGCGCGCTGCTCGGCAAAGGGCAGCGCGCCGAACAGCGGGCGGATATGGCAGTTGCCCGGCAGGCGTTTGGCCAAGGCACCTGCGGCGCGGCGGATTTCACCCTCCCCGGGCAGAAACACCAGAATGCCGCCGCCCTGATCCCTGTCTGTGCTGCGTGTTTCCTTTTCCGCCTGCACCACCAGATCCGTCAGCGCGTCCACGCGGCGGGCCTGGGCAGGCAGGGGGCGGTCCAGCCAGCGGGTTTCCACCGGATAGCTGCGCCCCTCTGAGGTGATCATTGGCGCGCCCAGCAGCGCCGCTACGGGGTCTGCATCCAGTGTTGCCGACATCGCGACCAGGATCAGGTCGTCGCGCAGCGCGCCGGCCACCTCCAGGCACAGGGCAAGCCCCAGATCGGCGTTCAGCGACCGTTCGTGGAATTCATCAAAGATCACCGCGCCGATGCCCGGCAGGTCCGGGTCCGACTGCAGCATCCGGGTCAGGATGCCCTCGGTCACCACTTCGATCCGTGTCGCCTTGGAAACCTTGGCATCGCCGCGCACCCTATAGCCGACGGTCTGGCCGGGCGTCTCCCCCAGCGTCTCCGCCATCCGCTCGGCGGCGGCGCGGGCGGCCAGGCGGCGGGGTTCCAGCATCACAATGCGGCCCTGGGTCAGGCCCGCCTCCAGCATCGCCAGCGGCACCCGTGTGGTTTTGCCCGCACCTGGCGGCGCCTGCAGCACGGCACGGCCGCGGGCGCGCAGGGCGTCCAGCAGTTCGGGGAGGGCGTCTTCGATCGGCAATCTGGTCATGTCGCCTTATCGCCAAAGGCAGCGGTCAGGTCCAGCGGCCAGTCCGCACGAAGAGAACTTGCGCAAACCGGGGCAAGCGCGGCGGATTTGCCGCCTTTCCTGCCGCGTCTGCTGATGTAGGTTGCGCGGCAAACAGCAGGGACTGGACTTTGCGGGCGGCCTTGCGCCATGGTCCGCCCATCACGACAGGAAGACACGCATGGATACCGAACAGCTGACGCAAAAGATCCTCGATGGCGACCGGCGGGCGCTGGCCCGCGCCATAACCCTGGTGGAAAGCGGCCGTGAGGATCACCGCGCCAAGGCGCAGGAACTGCTGTCGGAACTGGCCAAACACAAGCGTCAGTCGCTGCGCATCGGCTTGTCGGGCACGCCGGGGG
>NZ_LUKH01001179.1:0-1211 GCF_001593695.1 Leisingera sp. F5
GATCTGGGCAAAGGTGGTCAGGCCTGCTTCGTTCAGCTTTTTGACGGCAGCAGGGCCAACGCCGGTCAGCTGGGCCAAATCGTCCGAACCAGCAGCAGGTGCAGCTTTGGCAGCGGCTTTCGGGGCAGCTTTGGTTGCGCCCGATGCCAGGATCTCGGTGATCCGGACCAGGGTCAGCTTCTGACGGTGGCCTTTGGTGCGCTTGGAGGAGTGCTTCCGGCGGCGCTTCACGAAGTTGATCAGCTTTTCGCCTTTGATCTGGTCGATCACTTCTGCCTTTACGGCAGCGCCATCTACCAGCGGAGCGCCAACAACAGGTGCGTCGCCGCCAAGCATCAGAATTTCGTCGAACTGGATGGTGTCGCCAGCGTCTGCAGCAAGTTTCTCAATGCGGAGGATATCGCCCGCTTGAACCTTGTACTGCTTGCCGCCGGTCTTGAGGACCGCAAACATGTGCGTCTTTCCTTTTATACCCGCGTCCTACGGCCCCCTTGCGGGTGTTTCGGCAAATGCCGCCTCGAACAGCGCGCCCGTGTCATGGGCGTATTACAAATGAATCCCGGCGCACGGAGTCCGGGCCGGGATGCGGGCTTATGGTTCGGAATGCATCAGGTGTCAACTGTTTTCCACACCCTGCGCCATCAGCCTGTGCAGGATCAGATATCCTGCCCGGGTGTCAGCTCTGCCATCCGGTGCGCCAGTTCTTCAAAGCGGTTGGCTGTGATCTCATATTGCACAGCGTTGAGCAACTCATAAACCCGTTGCATGGGCGCCTCTTCCAGGGCCATGACATAGGCCTCGACTTCTGCATCGCTGAATTCCTGATAGGTATAGGCCGAGGCGGCCAGGCTGGAGGCCTGCAGGCTGAGGCGCAGCTCGCCCTCCTGCGCCTTCATCAGAGCCCGCAAGCCGTCGGCGTCCAGCTCCAGCTTGATCACCCCGGCAGCGGCGGCGGCCATAAGGAAGCGGAACTGGATCTGCTGCAGCGCCTTTACGCCTGCCCCTGCGGCATCAATTGCGGTTCCCATCCGCTGGTACATGGCGACACGTGTGCTGCCGTCCTTGACCATATCCGAGATGATGCGGTTGCCTGCCAATTGCTTTACCGCGTCATCTTCGACCTTATGCGAGGCGTTTTCCGCCCGCACCAGGCGCTGCCCCAATTCGCTGGCATAAAAGGCCGCCGCATGATCCAGGGCTTCGTCGTCCAG
>NZ_LUKH01001180.1:0-1211 GCF_001593695.1 Leisingera sp. F5
GTTTAAGAACGCCTGGGCCTCAGCCGCATTGCCGCTTGAGATTGCCGCGGCGGGGTAGATGACCGGGGGATGGCTGTCCTCGGGAAACACCGCAACCACTGTGACATTGCTGCCTGCAGCAGCGTCCGAGGCATAAACCACGCCCATTGGCGCTTCGCCCGATGCGACCAGCGCCAGCGCGGCGCGCACATTGGCGGCCTGGGCGGTTTTGGACACAACAGAGGGCCATTGCCCCAATGCGGTCAGCGCGGCTTTGCCGTAGATCCCGGCCGGCACCGCATCGACCAGCGCCATGGCAAGCCGGTTTTCCCCCAGCAGCGCACCGAGGTCGGCGGTTTCCAGGTCCATCGGCGCGGCATCTGCTCCATGAGCGATCAGAACCAGCCGGTTTGTCAGCAGATCCAACCGTGAGGCAGGAACAATCAGCCCGTCTTGCTGCAACACGTCCATCCATCCGGGATTGGCTGAGATGTAGACATCCGCCGGGGCGCCAAGCTGGATCTGCCGTGCCAAAGCCGGGGAGCCTGCGTAAGACAAAGCGGCGGACCGGCCGGTTTCAGCCATGTAGGCTGCTGCGGCCTCATCCAGCGCTGTTTTGGTGCTGGCTGCGGCGAAGACCGTGATCTGTGCCTGCACCATGGATGCCAAGCCCAAAAGCAAGGCGACAGGCATCAAAAGGCCCCGCCAGGCTCCAGGCGGAACCAGGAATGTCAAAACTGCAGCCTGGATTGTCGTCATCACTCTTAGGACCTACCTCTGCAGGCAGGCACGGGCAAACAAAAATTTCGGATGCCCAAGCTGTTCCTTGCCTGCGGTCTAAGTCAGAAAAGGTCGACCGCACCTGCACTTCCGCCAGCCGGAGCCGGGGCCGGAACCGGCCGTGCGGCGGCGCGCTGCTCCAATTCGCCAAGCTTGCGGTCGTCCTTCACATGGGTCTGCTGGGCTGCGCCAGAGCAGGCATGGAACCGCACCCGGCGTGCCGAGGTGCCGCCAACACTGGAAGAGATGCAAGGGATGCCTTCATCCCGCAGGAACCGCTGCACAAAATCGGCATTGGCCGCGCCGATGTCCGACAGATTTGCGGACATCTTGGCGCCGCCGAACACTTTGACCTTCAGATTGGAACGGATTGCCCCCTTCTTCAGAACGCCGTTGATCAGAAGTTCCATCGCATGGATGCCGTAACGGGCATTGGCTGCGCCGCCCTGACG
>NZ_LUKH01001181.1:0-1211 GCF_001593695.1 Leisingera sp. F5
AAGTCCGGGATCAGATAAGGCAGGGCGTGGCCGAGGCCGCCCACGGTGGTCATGATGCCGGAGGCCAGCCCGCGTTTCAGCGGCGAGCCGCGGCCAGAGAGTTCTCCGTCGTCGGAAGCCGCCTCGGTGAAGCCCATCGAGATGCCGGCCCCGACCGAGGCCGCCATGCCGACCAGAAATGTGGTCCAGGTGTCCTGGGTGGCAAAGGCGGTGGCAAAAATCGGCGCCAGGGTGGAGACCGAACCGTCCATCAGCCCGGCCAGCCCCGGCTGCACCCAGGTCAGCACGAACTGGCGGTGGGCGGCACGGTCCTCGTCCTGGCGCGTATCCGTGTCCAGATGCGTGTCTTGCAATTCGCCTGCGCGTGCCTGATGGCTGGCCTCAGCTGCGGCCAGATCACCCAGCAGCCTGCGGGTGGCGGCATCCCGGGTGCGGGCGGCGGCGGCGGTGTAGAAGCGTTCGGCGTCGCGCTCCATCGCGCGGGCCTCGCCGCGGATGCGGTCCAGGCTGAGGTTTTCCATCAGCCAGATAGGGCGGCGGGCATAGTAGCCCGCCACATGCTCGCGCCGGATCAGCGGAATTGCCGGCCCGAACCGGGCCTGGTGCAGGGCAATCAGCTGGGCGCGGTGTTCGTCTTCCTCGGCGGCCATGCCGTCGAACATCGCCGCGGTTGCCGGAAATTCTGCGCGCAGGCGCTCTGCATAGCCGCGGTAGATACGCGCATCATCCTCCTCGGAAGAGATCGCAAGGGCGAGGATCTCCTGCCCGGTCAGCTCCGCAAACTGCTTGCGCTGAGTGAGAAAACGCATCTGCTGCCCCTTAGTTTAGAATGATTCTAAATATAACGGTTCCGCGAGGGAGCGCAAGACGGTGCGGCTTATGCTGTTGCTATGCGGCAGCAGAGGCTACACTAGGTCCAGACCCGCAGGCAGCCAAAGGAACCCGCATGAATCAGCAAGCCAGCGTCCTGCGTACAGGCCGGAAATTTGATCAGGTCCTGGCAGGGGCCCGCGAGGTGTTCCTGGCTGACGGGTTTGAGGGTGCGAGTGTTGACAACATTGCCAAGGCGGCGGGCGTGTCCAAGGCAACGCTGTACAGTTATTTCCCCGACAAGCGGGTGCTGTTCATGGAAGTGGTGCGTTCGGTCTGCGTGCAGCAGTCTGAAGCGTCGCTTGATCTGGCGGCGGGCAGTTGCGGCCCGCGCGAGGTGC
>NZ_LUKH01001182.1:0-1210 GCF_001593695.1 Leisingera sp. F5
ACAGCAGCGGCCAGTTGCTGAACGCGCCTCCGGACGAGGAACAGGAAACGGACCATCCTGCATCCGACACGATGGAGCAGCCTTCGGCGCTGATGAAAGCGCAGTCCAGGGTTGCCGCCTTTCGGGCAGAGTTGAACAGCCGGCTTGAGGCGCTGCCCTATTCGATTTTTGAGATGCAGTACATTCTGCGCCAAACCAGCCCGGACGGCCGCATCACGACCTATGCCGAAGTGCTGGGCTGGAGTGTTTTGTTCCTGCTTATCGGGCGCTGGCTGTCGACAGAGATTTACGGCAAGCGCATCGCCAAGCGCTTTGTGGTTGCACGGATCCAGGCCAACCCGGAAGGCTATCAGGAAAAGATGCCATTCCTTGTCTACCGCTTTCTGATGGGGATCGGGGCAACCGTTTTTGCGATGGTTTTTGCAGCTCTCATTTCCTATCTGATCTTCGGCGCTTCGGGCGACCCATCAATCGAATTCACGGCGACGGCTGTCTACACGGCCTTTTTCCTGGCCCGCACGGTGTCCGATCTGTGGCGGATGGTGCTGTCGCCGTTCCTCGCTCAGTACCGGATACCGGTGTTTTCAGACCGTGACGCAAAGCGGCTCTATATCTGGGCGTCCCTGCTGGCGACCTATGACATCTCCTCGACGCTGTTTGCCACCTGGGTCGGCGATTTCGGGCTGAACTACAATGTCTATGCGCTGGTGTACGGAGTTCTGGCGCTGGCGGGGATGCTGGGCAACCTGCTGATGGTACTGGTCAACGGGCGCGCCATTTCCAACGCCATCCGCGCAGGCCGCATGCCGGAAAAATGTTCCTGGCTGGTGCGTGTTCTGGCAGTGGCCTGGGCGCCGGTTCTGATGGCATACATGGCTTTTGGCTGGCTTAAACTGGCTTTTGACCTGGTGCTGGAAAAGGATGTTTCGATCCCGCTGATGGCGGGCAGCTATTTTGTGCTGACCACGATCCTGATTGTCTACGGGGCGATCAACTACTTCATCGAACGTTATTTCAACCGCACCCGGCGAATGCAACCTGCCATGGCGGCAACCGGGCTGGAAGGACCCGCGGCGGAAGCAAAGGCCATTTCTGAGCAACCGGGCGAAGAGGCTGTTCCGGATGAGGCGGAAACCGATGCGGAAGGCACCGAGGCTCTGGCCGCAAGACATCCTATTGCCACCTACCAGGATCTCGCCCGCAGAGTGGC
>NZ_LUKH01001183.1:0-1210 GCF_001593695.1 Leisingera sp. F5
CACCCGGCCTGACCACACTGACGCTGCTGGACGGCTCCGGCCGGCTGATCACCAATGTCGATGTGCGGGTGGCCGCGGATGTGACCGAGTTCAAGGAACGTCTGCGCCAGATCCTGCCCAATGAAAATATCGAAGTCCGCACCGCCAATGACGGCATCGTGCTGTCCGGCACCGTGTCCAGCGCAATACGGCTGCAGCGGGCGCTGGACCTGGCAGAGCGTTATGCACCGGAACGGGTCAGCAATCTGATGTCGGTCGGCGGTGTGCAGCAGGTCATGCTTAAAGTCCGCTTTGCCGAAATGCAGCGCTCGGTCTCAAAATCCCTCAGCGCCTCGCTGGGCTTTAACGGCGGCACCGGCAATGGCCGCACCGGCGGCATCAACACGCTGAACACATCCGGCGCGCTGGCCAATTCGCTGGCCGGCAACATCCCAGCCGCCAACGAAAACACCGGTGCCTTCCTGTTCGGCTTCAACGCAGGTTCTGTCCAGGTCAGCCTGCTGCTAGAAGCGCTGGAGCAAAAGGGCGTCGTCCGCACCCTGGCGGAACCCAACCTGTCCGCCCTGTCGGGACAGGAGGCAAAATTCCTCGCTGGCGGCGAGTACCCGGTACCGATTGCTCAAGAAGGCGGCGTCATTACTGTTGAATTCAAACCCTTCGGGATCGAGCTGAACTTCATCCCCAGGGTGATAGATGGCGATTTAATCAATCTTGAATTGAATGCCGCTGTGTCGGCCATCGACCCCTCCAATGCTCTGGAGCTGAGCGGCCTGACCATCGACGCCTTCACGCGCCGGGAAACTTCCACCACGGTGGAGATGCGCGATGGGGAAAGCTTTGCCATTGCCGGGCTGATCCGCGACGAATTCCTCGACAACTCTTCGCAGCTGCCCTGGCTGGGCGACGTGCCAGTGCTGGGCGCGCTGTTCCGCAGCGCCGACTACCAGCGCGAGCAGACCGAGCTGGTGATCATCGTCAGCGCGCATCTGGTGACCCCGACCCGCGGCGAGGCGCTGACACTGCCGACCGACCGGGTTGCACCGCCAAGCGAAAAGGATCTGTTCCTGTTCGGGCGCACCTCCCGTTCCAAAAACGGCCCGGCGGCCGAAGTCGCCAAGCAGGACTTCAATGGCTCTTACGGTTACGTGCTGGACTGATAGGGAGTGGCACAAATGATCAGAACCGCTGCAATTTTCGGCATTCTTCTGGC
>NZ_LUKH01001184.1:0-1209 GCF_001593695.1 Leisingera sp. F5
GCATGCGAAGCTTACATGTGGATCACCCGGTCATAGGCATCCAGAACGCTCTCATGCATCATCTCTGACAGCGTCGGATGCGGGAAGACGGTGTTCATCAGGTCTTCCTCGGTGGTTTCCAGCTGACGGCCCACCACATAACCCTGGATCAGCTCGGTCACTTCCGCGCCGACCATATGGGCGCCCAGCAGCTCGCCGGTCTTGGCGTCAAAGACGGTTTTCACCATGCCCTCGGCCTCTCCCAGTGCAATCGCCTTGCCATTGCCGATGAAGGGGAAGCGGCCGACCTTGATGTCATAGCCCAGTTCCTTGGCCTTCGCTTCGGTATAGCCGACAGAGGCAACCTGCGGCTGGCAATAGGTGCAGCCGGCAATGCTCTCGGGCTTCACGGTGTGCGCATGCTTGCCAGCAATCAGCTCTGCCACCATCACGCCCTCGTGCGACGCCTTATGCGCCAGCCAAGGCGCGCCGGCGATGTCGCCAATGGCATAGAGCCCGTCAACGCCGGTGCGGCAGAACTCGTCCGTTACCACATGGGTGCGGTCGACCTTGACGCCCAGCTCTTCCAGCCCCAAGCCTTCGACGTTGCCAACGATGCCCACGGCGGAAATCACAGTATCGAAGTCCTGTTTCTCAACCTTGCCGCCAACCTCGATATGGGCCGTCACTTTCCCTTTACCGCGGTCCAGCTGCTTGACCATGGCTTTCTCCATGATTTTCATGCCCTGTTTGACAAAGGCTTTCTTGGCAAAGGCGGAAATCTCCGCGTCTTCCACCGGCAGCACCCGGTCCATCACCTCAACCACGGTCGTATCGGCGCCCAGGGTGTTGTAGAAGCTGGCAAATTCGATGCCGATCGCGCCCGATCCGATGACCAGCAGCTTCTTCGGCATCCGCACCGGGTCCAGCGCGTGCTTATAGGTCCAGACCAGATCGCCGTCGGCCTCCAGCCCCGGCAGCTCACGCGCCCGCGCGCCGGTGGCCAGCACGATGTTCTTCGCCGCCAGCTCCTCGGTGCCCTTATCGGTCTTGACCGACACCTTGCCCTTGGCCGGTATGGACGCCTCGCCCATGACAACGGCAATCTTGTTCTTCTTCATCAGATGGCCAATGCCGGAGGACAGCTGTTTCGCCACCCCGCGCGAACGTTTCACCACCGCGTCCAGATCATAGCCGATGTTCTCTGCCTTCAGGCCGAAATCCTTGGCC
>NZ_LUKH01001185.1:0-1208 GCF_001593695.1 Leisingera sp. F5
CGCGGCCTCCTATATTCTCCAAGGCGCATTAGACCGGATGCGGCATTTGAAGAACGGATGAATGATGACTGACGACGTATGGAAACGGGACGAGATCCAAAGCCCCTGCATCAAGATCTGCGTCGTCCATCCGGAATCACGGATCTGCACCGGCTGCTACCGCACAATTGACGAGATCCGCGACTGGTCGAAAATGACCAACGAGGACCGCGCCGGCATTATGAACGACCTGCCCGAGCGCGCCAGCAAATTGGTCAAGCGCCGCGGCGGCCGCAGCGCAAGGCTCAAGCGCAGTTAACGCGGCGCGCGGCTGGGTAAGGCTCTGTAAATCATGCGGAATAAGCACTGACCATTTGTTTCGCACGCGAAACATTCAGGCAGAAGTGCTGACCTATCCGCTAAAGGCGAACATTCGTCCGCTCAGAAAGCCTTATTTTGCAAAAACAAGGTGTTAACTCCCAACCTGACATCTTAGGGCGCACGCCTGCCCGTGGGGTGGCGCCTCAAAGATTAGGAACTGCCGCTTTATCCCTGCCAAGAACATCTCAGATTGCAGTGTCCCACTGCCCTCTCCAAAGCGCCGGCCCGCCGGAACGGGCAGGCGCTCGCCCGGCGCCTTCGGCTTGTTCCGGGCATGTGCTACTCCGCGCTTTGCAGCCAATTTGACAGGCCTGCCGTCAGCCTACTACGAGACCAAGCATCCTGCATCGTCAAAGAAAAACATTGCGCCCGGTTCCTTTGAAAAATTCAATTGGGGCTCCACAAACACTCTGAGTGCCACCGAGAACTCATCCGGCGACCAAGAGCGGTACGGAGGCTGGCGATTGTCTTCATATTCCCAGCCCCTCGCCTCTGCAGCCTGAATAAGAGCCTCTTTAGAAAGGCATCCCAACGCCGCTGCGTCAGATAAAAAGTAGCCATAGGCCTTATTGAAACGCCTGCTGTTTCGGACATCCCAAGCGATCAATGACTGGTACGCGAGCAAAACGAGCGTCACTAAAAGCAACGACGGGAGAATGGCCTTTTTCATCTAAACCTCAAAACTATGCACTTTGTTGGCCAGTACATTCTCAAGAGTCAAACGACCTACCCCTCCGCCAGCCAGCCTTTGGTCCAATCCGCCAGCTCCGGGCGGAAATAGGCGATCATGCGGCCTTCTTCCGGTGCGGAGGCCCCCTCGCTCCAGGGCGCGACCCCGTGCAGGCACA
>NZ_LUKH01001186.1:0-1207 GCF_001593695.1 Leisingera sp. F5
GCGCATCGTTGTAGCTGGACCAATTCGTCGTACGGTAGCGGGCTGGTGTGGGCTTGCTCATCTGCCCCGTCTAACCGCATGGATTCGTGATGTGAATCCTTAGCACTCAGAGTTCTGCAACAACGCCCCTTGTTCAAATGAAATCATGACCCGCTCTTAAGTAGAAAATCCACACCAAGATACATCTTTAGACTGCTTCGGTTTGTCAACCTGACAGAACCGCACAGAGCGTTTGCCACTGCGCGGACCGGTTCGAACTCCCGAGGCAGTTGAGACCGTCTAGAAAACTGTCCAGCGGACCGTTTCAGGTCGAAACGTGCGAAGCCCAAGGCGCAGGCCGCACCGCTGCGCCCCACGTCCCAAAGCCCCCCGCTTCATCTTTGTAAAAATACTCCCGCCCCCTGCCCGGCAGGCGGCTGTGCCGCCGAGAGGGGAGGCTCCCGGAACCAGCGGCCACGACCCGGCCCAGACACCTCGCAGCCGTTGCGCCAAACCCCAAACCACCGCACGCCCCGCTTTCCCAGCCTTAACCCCGCTCTGCCATACTCCCAACCGTCGCGACACAAGGTGCGGACTGACACCCCGCACCAGCAGGAGATACGGGCCCCCCCAAGACCCTCCTCTTCATTGGGTGCAGGGGTTCTCCGCAGACCGAGAGCTTTCGAGCGGATATGGGGATTTGCGATCCCCTGCCGGTCCTCCGCCATCCTGGCGGCGCCGCCACCTCTTACCCGGCCAGACCTTTCGGCCATGAGCACATAACGGCCCAACCGGCCCCCAAAACAGCAAACCAACCGGACGGGGATCCCCTCCCGCCGGGCCAAACCCATGCGCGCTGCGCGCCGCATGACACATCCGTGAGGCCTGTTGCCTGAAACCCCTTTCCCTTCCTATGGTCACGCCAGCCAATCACAGCAAAGAGAGCGGGCATGAATTTCATCGCAAACAACCAGCTGCCCCTGCTTTTGCTGTTCTTCCTTGCGGGCCTCATCGGCACCGCCTTTCTGTTCCGCAAACCGGCGGGCCACCGCGCCTGGAAACTGGCGGACCTCGTGTGGGTGGTCCTTGGCGGTTTCGGTGCGCTGGTCGCGGTGATCTCCGGCATCTACGCCGCCGACAGCTCCAAACTCGAACGCCAGATCGACATCGCCTATGCCGCAACGGCGGCCTTCGACCGCGACGCCGCCCGCTTCCGGCTGCGCTTCTG
>NZ_LUKH01001187.1:0-1207 GCF_001593695.1 Leisingera sp. F5
AGCTTCGACCGTGACCGGATTACGGATAGCGACCCCTTTGATCAGGTTGGAGAAGGGTACTTTGCAATCATGATCGACCAAGGCAAAGGCACCAAGCCGTACCAGGGCATCACCCCGTTGTCTGGCGGGTCGCTGCGCGCCTGTGCCGAGGCCTATTTTGCGCAATCCGAACAGCTGCCGACCATGTTCAAAATGAGCTTTGGAAAATCATCCGAGCCTGGAGTTGACGAGCATTGGCGCGCGGGCGGCATCATGCTGCAGAGCATGCCCAAAGCGTCACCCTTTGCTGCGCAAAGCGAAGGGTCGGATGAAGTTCTGCAGGCCAGCGATTTGGTGTCCGGTGATCAGGAAGAAAACTGGAACCGGGCCACAATGTTGTTGAATACCGTGGAGGCATTGGAGCTGATCGGACCGTCAGTGTCCCCGACCGATCTGTTGATCCGATTGTTTCACGAGGAACAACCGCGGGTCTACGATGTCCAGGCCGTTCGTTTCGGCTGCACCTGCTCCGAAGACCGAGTACGTCAAAGCCTGTCGATCTATTCGGCCAAAGACATTGGCACTATGACAAACGAAGATGGTCGGGTCACGGCGGATTGCCAGTTTTGCAGCGCGCATTACGATTTGGACCCGGAAAGCGTGGGTTTTGAAGCGGAAAACCCGCCCGGTGAGTGAGGCCGCGCAGAACCTTGCCAACAGGATTTCCGCCGCGCTGAAACACCAGGGCGGCGGCTCTTCCGACTTCGACCTCAACCCCGGTACCGTGCTGCCAGAAGGGCGCAAGCTGCGGCCGGCCGGGGTACTGGTGCCTATCTCTGTCACCGGAAATGCACCACGGCTTATTTTGACCAAACGCTCTTCTGCGCTGAAGCATCATCCGGGCCAGATCGCTTTTCCCGGCGGCAAGGTGGATCCCAGCGACACGGATACCTGTTCTGCTGCGCTGCGCGAAGCCTGGGAGGAAATCGGGCTGCCGCAGGAGCTGCCGCAGATTGTCGGCTGCCTGCCGGAGCATGAGACGGTGACCGGTTTTTCGGTGACGCCCGTTGTGGCACTGATCCGGGAGGAATTCACCGTGCGTCCGGAAGCGGGGGAGGTGGCCGAGGTTTTTTCCGTCCCGCTGGCCCATGTGCTGGATCCAAAAAAATACATCATTGAATCCCGCCGCTGGCGCGGCACCCGCCGCCGCTACTATACCGTTCCATAC
>NZ_LUKH01001188.1:0-1205 GCF_001593695.1 Leisingera sp. F5
CGTTATGCCAAGGGCGCGCCGGACAAGGGCTATGTTCTATTTGAGACCGGCTATGGCCCCTCGGGCCTGCCGCATATCGGCACCTTCGGCGAGGTCGCCCGCACCACCATGATCAAAACCGCGTTCGAGGTGATCTCGGACATACCCACCAAGCTGATCTGCTTTTCGGACGATCTGGACGGGATGCGCAAGGTGCCGGGCAATGTGCCCAATGCCGACAGCCTGCAGGAGCATCTGCAAAAACCGCTGACCTCGGTGCCGGATCCGTTTGGCACCCATGAGAGCTTTGGCCACCACAACAACGCCATGCTGCGCCGCTTCCTGGATACCTTCGGCTTCGAGTATGAATTTTATTCGGCGCAGGAGTTCTACCAGTCCGGCCAGTTCGACGAGGTGCTGAAACGCGCTGTCGACAAATACGACGACGTCATGGCGATCATGCTGAAGAGCTTGCGTGAGGAACGCCGCCAGACCTATTCGATCTTCCTGCCGATCCATCCGGAAACCGGCCGCGTCCTCTATGTTCCGATGAAGAAGGTCTGCGCTGAAACTTACACCGTCACCTTTGACGACGAAGACGGCAAGGAATGGACCCTGCCGGTCACTGGCGGCAATGTGAAGCTGCAGTGGAAGCCGGATTTCGGCGCCCGCTGGGCGGCGCTGGAAGTCGATTTTGAGATGTACGGCAAGGATCACTCCACCAATACACCGATCTATGACGGCATCTGCCGGGTTCTGGGCCACCGCGCGCCGGAGCATTTCACCTATGAACTGTTCCTGGATGCCAACGGCCAAAAGATCTCGAAAACCTCCGGCAACGGCATCTCGATCGACGAATGGCTGACCTATGCCTCGACAGAGTCGCTGGCGTATTTCATGTACCAGAAGCCCAAGACCGCCAAGCGAATGCATTTCGATGTGATCCCCAAGGCAGTGGACGAATACCACCAGCAGCTGCGCGCCTATCACACCCAGGACCTGAAGGGGCAGCTGAACAACCCGGTCTGGCACATCCACGGCGGTGACGTGCCGCAGTCCGATATGGTGGTGCCGTTCTCGATGCTGCTCAACCTCGCTTCGGCCTCCAGCGCCGAGGACAAGGAAACCATGTGGGGCTTCATCAACAAATATGCACCCGATGCCACGCCGGAGACCAATCCGGCGATGGATCAGGCGGCAGGTTTTGCTGTGGCCTATTTCAACGA
>NZ_LUKH01001189.1:0-1205 GCF_001593695.1 Leisingera sp. F5
GGACCAAGGGATCATTCGCCAGAGCGTCTTTGAAGCGGGTGAACGCCTGATGCCCCACGTTGCGGTCCACATGCAGCACCACCGGGCAGCCGCTGGCTGTCCAGTGCTGCACCACCTGCACCGCCCGCTCTAGCGCGGTGTGCACCAGCATGACGACCCCAACCGCGCTCATGCCCAGTTTCCTTTGGACATCATTCCCAAAATCTCAAGCTGGCGCCAGTTGATGTAGCGTTCCGACCATTTGCACCAGAGGTCCGGGTTGTCCCGCACCCCTTCGGCATAGGCGATGTATTCGCGGCTGGCGCCGTAGTGCTGGCCGCGTGTCAGTTCCTCTTCGGCCTTTGCGCCGAAGGTCGACAGGAATTTGGTGTGCAGCAGGATGCCGCTGGCCTTTTCCCCGCCCCATTCGTCGTAGACCTGATTCAGCCCGCGCGGCAACAGGTTATGGGTGGAAGAGACATAGGCATAGCGCCGGTCCCATTTCACCAGCGGGATCTTGTTCAGCGCGGGCGCCAGCGCGGGTTTGTCGGCAAAGAACACCCGCGCGCGCGGCCCGCCCTGTATCCAGAGATTGCCGAACCTGGGGTTCTTCTGAATCGCGTAATTACCGGCATCGAACCAGGTGGCGATTTCCATCGGGTCCTGCCCGGGCTGGTAGGGGTGCAGGTCGATGCGCCCCTTGGGGTACATGTCCAGCAGCATGGCCGAGAACGACTTGATCGAAGAGGCATCCAGCCAGTCGGTCAGCGCGCGCAGGGGGCGCGTGTCGCAGAACGGGTAGAGAAAGAATTCATCCGGGTCGACGGTCAGCGCCCAGTGGCCATGTGCGTGTTTCAGCAGCAGCCAGTTGAGCCAGTCCATGCCGAAACGGGCGCGCTTGTAGCTGGCCCGCGTCGTCCAGACAGAGACATCCGGTTGGTCCGCAAGGTAATCCGCCGATCCATCGGTCGAGTCGTTGTCGACAAAGAAGAAATGACCCACCCCCATCTCGCGGTAGTAGCGCAGGAAATAGGGCAGGCGGACACCCTCGTTCCGCTGGGTCGAGAACAGCAGGATGTCAGAGGGGCGGATCTGATCGGTGCGGTTGGCCAGCGGGCGCAGTTCACGGCGTTTGCGGAAAGCCCGGATGCGCCAGCGTTTCCGTTGCATCCTCAGCCGGTATGCCTGCCATGCGCCCAAAAGTCGTGCCTCTTCCCTCGTGCCGG
>NZ_LUKH01001190.1:0-1205 GCF_001593695.1 Leisingera sp. F5
CCGCAAGGTGATGAAGATCGCCAAGGAGCCGATCAGCCTTGAAACCCCGATCGGGGACGAGGAAGACAGCCAGCTGGGTGATTTCATCGAGGATAAGAATGCCGTGCTGCCCTTGGACAGCGCCATTCAGGAAAACCTCAAGGAAACCACCACCCGGGTTCTGGCCTCGCTGACGCCGCGTGAAGAACGGGTTCTGAGGATGCGGTTCGGCATCGGCATGAACACTGACCACACGCTGGAAGAAGTCGGCCAGCAGTTCAGCGTGACCCGCGAACGGATCCGCCAGATCGAGGCGAAAGCCTTGCGGAAACTGAAGCATCCCAGCCGCAGCCGCAAACTGCGCAGTTTCCTGGATCAGTAATTTAGAGGGCGCCCCGCGGGGCGCCTTTTTCTTGCCTGATTGACCTGTAATCTGCCCAACAGATTAGTTTGGGGAATTCAGAAGATGTTGTTTAGATTCGTATTAGTTGCGCTGATGGCCAGTGCTCATTCCGCGCGGGCAGACGTTCCTGATTTCTTTCAGATCCCCTTCCTATCGGATGTCGCCAGCGCCAGTATTCAAAGGGATTATGAACGGGTCCGCTGCAAGCAGACCTATATGGTGGCCGTGTCGCCGAATGGGCATTGGGCGTCCCGCTGCAGCGGCAACAAGCTGTCGTCGACAATAACCCGTGCTGTATTGCAAAAGTGCGAGCACGCGGCGGGTCAGGCTTGCGGCATGGCCATCGCAAAGGGGCAGAACATACCGGATTGGCAGGCAAGTCCTTCCTTGGTCTATGCCGAGACCGTAAGTCCTGAGACTATTCCGTTTGTTGCTGATTTGCGGGGCAGGGACGTGGTGTCCCGCTATTCTGCGGCCAGACGGAATAAGGCGCTGGCGCTCAGCCGGAACGGAGCTTGGGCTTATGCGTCGGGGCGCTTGACCATGCGCGAGGCCGAACAGGTTTCGCTTAATAAATGTGAAGAAAATGATGGTAATCGCAGACGATGTTTTTTGTATGCTTCCGGCGATGATGTGGTGTTTGGGCCTGACACCAACATTTTCCCCGAACGCTGACCAAGATTGGGGCATGAATTGAATGAGAAAGAAGGAGGGAACACAGACCTCATCGTCTTCGACGGCGAATGCGTGCTGTGCTCGGGCTTCTTCCGCTTCATGCTGTGCCATGACCGGGCCGGGCGGTTCTCCTTTGCCACCGCGCAGT
>NZ_LUKH01001191.1:0-1205 GCF_001593695.1 Leisingera sp. F5
GCCGGTGGTAATCCAATGGGCCAGCGCCTTGATGGTGACGGTGCTTTCCAAGGGCAGCGGCGCGGTGGCCAGCAGGTCCAGCGAGCCGTCCTCCCAATCCAATGCCAGCAACCGGTCGAGGGACAGCAAGCACGCCAGCAGCGCGCCCAGCCACAAAACACCCGGTGCGATCTTGGACAAAAGATCGGACTGCGGGCCGACAGAGAAAGGCACCATCACCGTCACGATAAGAAAGAATGCAAGACCCAGGCCAAAACCGCCGCCCGCCCGGAAGGCGAGCTTCAGATCCCGCAGAAGAAGCGCAATCACAGGAAACCTCCGTCGAAGTCATCCAGCGCCAGAGGCTTGGCCTTGTAAGGGCCGACATCCAGCACCTCCGCCTCCAGCCCTAGGTCGATGTGGGTGGCGATCAGGGCTGAACCGCCCTGCCCCAGATGCGCCCGCACAGCGCCGGCAAACATGGCGACGGAGCTGGTGTCGAGGCTGACCGTCGGCTCGTCCATGATCCAGATGGGCCGGCCCGTGACCAACATCCGGCTGAGGCCCAGGCGGCGTTTCTGCCCCGCAGACAAGGCACCTGCCTGGCGGTCGCGCAGGGTCAGCAGATCAAAGCCGTCCAGCGCCTGTTCAATCCCATTTCTGCCAAAGACGCTGGCCCAGAAGGTCAGGTTCTCTGCCACCGTCAGCGTTGGCTTCAGCCCGTCGGAATGGGCGGCATAAGCGATCTGGTCCTCGGCGCCCTCGACCTGCCCTTTCAGCGGCGGCTGCAGGCCTGCAACGGTGCGCAGCAGCGTGGTCTTGCCGACCCCGTTAGGGCCGCGCAGGATCAGCGCCTTGCTGGGTTCCAGCGCAAAGCTGAGGCCCTCCAGCACCGGGATGCCACCGCGCGCCACGCTCAGATCCGTCACAGTCAATGTCATGAAGTTCGCTTATCCCGTTGTGCCCGCGCATCAAAAGACCATGCAGCCGCGTCCCGCTTTGCGGCAGGTCAAATACATCTTCAGAAAGTCAGACCACCAGCGCCGCCATCGCAATCCGGCGCCCCTCGGACAGCAGCACATTGTAGGTGCGGCAGGCCGCGGGAGAGTTCATTGCCTCCACTCCCAGCCCGGCCTCCTCCAGCGCCTTATGCAGCTCTGCCGGGATATGGGCGATCTCTGCCCCGGTGCCGATGAACAGCACGTCTATCTCCCCGGCCAAAGCCA
>NZ_LUKH01001192.1:0-1204 GCF_001593695.1 Leisingera sp. F5
AAGGCAATCAGCCTGGGCGCCTTCACCGGTTGCGGCACCAGTTTGGAGTGGAACTGCCCCGGCAGGGCAGCATATGTATTGTCAAAGGGGATCGTGAGTGTCATGGCCCAAACATATGCGCCGGATACAGATTTACCAGCGCCAAAGAGGCCAAGTACCACAGGGAGTTTGCCGCAATGACCGCCGATCAGATCATCCAGCACCTGGGCCTGCAGCAGCACCCGGAGGGCGGCTGGTACCGGGAAACCTGGCGGGCGGAGAATGAAGGCCGGCCCGCAGGCACCTGTATTTACTTCCTTTTAAAGGGCGGCGAGAACAGCCATTGGCACCGGGTCGATGCGACTGAGATTTGGCTTTTCCATGCCGGTGCGCCGCTGGTGCTGTCGATGGCGGAAACAGCGGAAGGCCCGGCGCAGGACCACTTGCTGACCCCTGATCTGATCAAAGGCGCGCCGCAGCAGATCGTGACCAAAGGTCACTGGCAGGCCGCCCGCACAACCGGGGACTACACATTGGTGAGCTGCACTGTATCGCCCGGCTTTCAGTTCGAAGGATTTGAACTCGCTGCGCCTGGCTTTGACATCCCGCGTGGTTGATCCCGCCTCTTGCGGCGAATCAAAAGACTGGACAAGACTGTCCATATGTCTGCGCATATGGATCACACCGCCCTTATCAAGTCGCTGCCACCGGAGACCAAAGCGTCTCTGACCACCCGTTCCGATGCTGCGGGGCTGCAGCACCTTGCGCTGTACCTTGCCGCAATGGCTGTATGCACCACAGGCATTGCGCTGCAAGTGCCCTTCTGGCCGTTCTTGATGCTGCCTCAGGGGGTGCTGTTGGTTTTCCTGTTTACCCTCACCCACGAATGCACCCACCAGACCCCTTTCCGCAGCAAGTGGCTGAACGAGGCCGCAGGCCATGTCTGCGCCCTGGCCATGGCGCTGCCTTTTATCTGGTTCCGCTACTTCCACCTGGCGCATCACAAGTTCACCAATGACCCCGAAAGCGACCCCGAGTTGGAACACGGGCCGCGCCCGGAGACCGTTCCGCAATGGTTCAAATACCTCAGCGGCTGGGGCTATTGGCGCGGCATGGCGGGGACCCTCTGGCGCAACGCCTTTGGCACCATTGATGCCCCGTACCTGCCGGAACGCCGTCACGCGCACATGCGGCTGGAGGCGCGGGTGCTGCTGGCGGTCTACGC
>NZ_LUKH01001193.1:0-1204 GCF_001593695.1 Leisingera sp. F5
CGCGCCTTGTCCAGAAGGACCGGCAAGGTCTCCTCCAGCGGCCTGCGCGTCAGATGATAGAAATAGGCAGCCCCCATGAACGCTTATTCCGCCTCGAACTTTTCCGCGACCAGCCGGTTCAGCGCCATCACGCCCCACCCGGTTGCACCCTTGGGCGCATAGTCCGTATCCGCCTTGACCGAGGCCACACCGGCGATGTCCAGATGGATCCAGGGCATATCTTTCTTGATAAAGCGTTGCAGGAACTGTGCCGCAGTGATCGACCCCGCCGGGCGCCCGCCCACGTTTTTCATATCGGCAATGCGCGATTTCAACTGATCATCATAGGCCTTGCCCAAGGGCATCCGCCAGGCGCCCTCACCCTCGGAGCGTGCGGCTTTCAAGAAGGCATTGCACAGATCATCATCATTGGAGAACACACCGGCATTTTCATGCCCCAGCCCGATGATGATCGCGCCGGTCAGGGTCGCCAGATCAATCACACCCGCAGGCTTGAACCGCTCTTGTGCATACCAAAGCACGTCACACAGAACCAGACGGCCCTCGGCGTCGGTGTTGATGATTTCAACCGTGTCGCCCTTCATCGACTTCACCACATCACCCGGACGAGTGGCATTGCCCGAGGGCATGTTCTCCACAAGGCCGACCAGCCCGACCACATTGGCCTTGGCTTTGCGCAGTGCCAGGGCCTTCATGGTGCCGGCCACGACACCGGCGCCGCCCATGTCCATGGTCATGTCTTCCATGCCGCCCGCTGGCTTCAGGGAAATACCGCCGGTGTCAAACACCACGCCCTTGCCAACCAGCGCCAGCGGGGCTGCGTCCTTGGCGCCGCCTTTCCATTGCATCACCGCCACTTTGGAGGGACTGTCAGAGCCCTGACCGACGCACAGCAGCGTGCGCATGCCCAGCTTTTCCAGGTCCGCCTCTTCCAGGACTTCAACCTCAAGGCCGATGTCTTTCATTTCTTCGATGCGGCGTGCGAATTCCGTGGTCGTCAGCACATTGGCAGGCTCATTGACCAGATCCCGGGTCATGTGAACGCCTTCAGCCACTGCCAGCAACGGTCCGCAAGCAGCTTCGAGGTCAGACGGTATTTTGGAAGCGATCACCACCTCGCCTTCAGGCTTGTCTTCGGCGGGGGTCTTATGGTCATCAAAGCCATAGTCGCGCAGCGCCAGCCCCATGGTGAGGTCAGCGGCCT
>NZ_LUKH01001194.1:0-1203 GCF_001593695.1 Leisingera sp. F5
GCGTTTCGGTCTCGATCAGGGTCCAGCTGCGTTTGTTCTCGCCGAACACATCCGGCCCGGCCCCCAGCGCAATCGGGTTCACCGAATGCAGCGCGCCGGCAATGTCCTGGGCGCCATTGATCCGGCCAGCGGCAGGAAAGTGGTATCTGTGATAATCCGCTGGGCACAGCCGCACGATGGCCAGGGCGCCGCCGATGAAGCGATCGGCGATGCCCGGCAGCATGGTGCGGACGGACATCGGGTGGCCTTTGACGGGCACAAATATGTCCTCGGCCAATTCCGGGAACACCAGCACCCGGCCATCGGCAGGGGAGACAACGTCCTTGGGGTCGGTGCTGTAGGGGCGCACTTCGGGTTTCAGATGGCGGACAAAGAATTCATTGAAACAGGAGAAACTCTCAGTGTCGGCAGAAGCTTCGGTCATGTCGATCGACAGGTCTTCTATCACCGCCTTGATCTTGCTCTTGGAGAACCGCGAGTTGAACCAGATGCCCATCAGACGGCTGATGAGGGGCGATCGAAACAGCAGTTTCTCGATGGGTCGGGCACTGGCGTTCTGATAGGCCCAGCGGATCCATTTCTCGCCGAGCACGGCCTCTTCAAAGGTCTCGCCGGTGTCGCGGTCAACAACAAGAATGGGATCGCGCTTCATAGGGCCTGCCACGTCTGGTTTCTGCTCCGCCGCGCCTAGCAAGAAGCGGCGGCGGGGCCAAGGCCGGAATTGGGTCGCAACGCTGGGGCAGGGACCGTTCAGGGGCCGGGGGCCGTCTTGCGAATGCTCCAGTGGAGCTTTTGCGGCAGAAAAGTGCCTTAGCGCCGGGTGCGCAACGTGTGTCCGTTCTGCGGCGGAATTGCTTTTCCAGAAAAGAACAAGGGGGCCGCAGCCCCCTGTCCCGGATGTTCTTTAGGGGAACAGCTTCTTCACGTAGTTCGGCAAGGCAAAGGCGGCCTTGTGGATCTCCGGATTGTAATATCCGGTCTCGATCCCGGCGGCGGCAAAGCGTGCCTCTAGATCCGCAAGGCTCACGTTGCGGGCCTTGTCCGAGTGGCTGCCCCAGCCGAACGCCATCGGCCCGCCGGCATAGGTCGGCACTGACGCCAGATAGCAGGACGCATCGGCGAACAGCGCCTGGAAGGCGCGCAGGGTGCCGGTCAGCTCATCGCCTTGCATAAAGGGCACGCCGTTCTGGGTGACGATGATGC
>NZ_LUKH01001195.1:0-1202 GCF_001593695.1 Leisingera sp. F5
GGGTTGGAAGTGGTGACTGCCGCGGGTGCCGCGCATGAATGCATTCTGCTGGAATATGCCGAAGCGTCCAAACTGTACCTGCCGGTCGAAAACATCGAACTGCTGTCCAAATACGGCCATGACGAAGGCCTGCTGGACCGGCTGGGCGGCGGTGCCTGGCAGGCCAAGAAGGCCAAGCTCAAGGAACGCATCCGCGAGATGGCGGACAAGCTGATCCGCATTGCAGCCGAACGCGCCCTGCGCAAGGCACCGGTGATGGACCCGCCGCCGCATGCCTGGGAGGAATTTTCCGCCCGCTTCCCGTATCAGGAGACCGACGACCAGCTGCGCGCCATCGAGGACGTGATGGAGGATCTGCACTCAGGCCAGCCGATGGACCGGCTGATCTGCGGTGACGTGGGTTTTGGCAAGACCGAGGTGGCAATGCGCGCGGCTTTTGTCGCAGCGATGACCGGCCTGCAGGTGGCGGTGGTGGCACCGACCACACTGCTGGCGCGCCAGCACGCGGCGTCCTTTGCCGAGCGTTTTCGCGGGTTTCCTTTGCAGGTCAGGCAGCTGTCGCGTTTTGTTAGCACCAAAGAGGCCAGCCAGACCCGTGAAGGGCTGGCCAAGGGGACCGTCGATATCGTTGTCGGAACCCACGCGGTACTGGCCAAGAACATCAGGTTCCAGAACCTCGGGCTGCTGATCATCGACGAGGAACAGCACTTTGGCGTGGGCCACAAGGAACGGCTGAAACAGCTGCGCAGTGACATCCATGTGCTGACGCTGACGGCCACACCGATCCCGCGCACACTGCAGCTGTCGCTGACCGGTGTGCGGGACCTGTCGATAATCGGCACCCCGCCGGTGGACCGTCTGGCAATCCGCACCTACGTCAGCGAGTTCGACACCGTCACTATCCGCGAGGCGCTGCTGCGCGAGCATTACCGCGGCGGGCAAAGCTTCTATGTGGTGCCACGGATCACCGACCTGCCGGATGTCGAGGCGTTCCTGCAGGCGCAGCTGCCCGAACTCACCTATGTGGTGGCGCATGGGCAGATGGCAGCGGGCGAACTCGATGACCGGATGAACGCGTTTTATGACGGTAAATATGACGTGCTGCTGGCGACCACGATTGTGGAATCGGGCCTCGACATTCCGACCGCCAACACGATGGTGGTGCACCGAGCCGACATGTTCGGCCTGTCGCAGCTCTATCA
>NZ_LUKH01001196.1:0-1201 GCF_001593695.1 Leisingera sp. F5
TGTCAAAGAAATCGCCGCCCCGGCTGAGGCTGCTGCAGCCTGCACAGTCAGCTTGCCGGTGCTGCCCCTTGCCTTCAGCGGCAGCGCTGCCAAGGGCAGTGCCGACCCGGCCAACGCCGCTGGTGTCATCCGATCCATCGAAACAGCAGTTCACTTGGTCCAAACCGGCGAAGCCGCCGCTGTCTGCACCGCTCCGATCCACAAAAAGGCGCTGATCGACGGCGCCGGCTTTGCCTATCCCGGCCACACCGAGTTCCTGGCGTCCCTCGCCGGCCGCAATCGCGTGGTGATGATGCTGGCCAGCTCCCAGCTCCGCGTGGTGCCCGCCACGATCCATATCGCTTTGTCCGAGGTCCCCAGGGCTTTGACCCCTGAGCTGCTGCGCGAAACCGTTGAGATCACCGCTGCGGGCCTCAAGGATCAGTTCGGCATCGCCGCCCCCCGCATCGCCGTTGCCGGCCTCAACCCGCATGCCGGCGAAGGCGGCGCAATGGGCCATGAGGAACTGGATTGGATCATCCCCCTGATCCAGAAAATGCAAGACGACGGGCTGAACATTACCGGGCCGCACCCGGCGGACACATTGTTCCACGCCGCCGCCCGCGCGCGCTACGACGCGGCGGTCTGCATGTATCACGATCAGGCGCTGATCCCGATCAAGACACTGGACTTCGACCGCGGCGTCAATGTGACACTGGGCCTTCCCTTCATCCGCACTTCGCCCGATCACGGCACCGCCTTTGACATCGCAGGCACCGGCCAGGCCAATCCCACCAGCCTGATCGAAGCCCTGAAGCTGGCACAGCGGATGGCTGCCAGCCCTTGATTCTTCCTCGGGCGGCAAATATCCCCGCCGGAGGCATGAAAATTCCGGCGCGCCGCCCGCGTCCTGTCCCAAGGTACAGATGATATGAGCGCTATCGACTCCCTTCCCCCCCTGCGTGAAGTGATCGCAACGCATCAATTGTCGGCGCGCAAATCACTGGGGCAGAACTTCCTGCTGGATCTGAACCTCACCGCCAAGATTGCCCGCCAGGCCGGCGACCTCACAGGGTGCGACGTGCTGGAAATCGGCCCCGGCCCCGGCGGCCTCACCCGTGGCCTGCTGGCCGAAGGCGCCCGCCGGGTACTGGCAGTAGAGAAAGACAGCCGCTGCCTGCCCGCACTGCAGGAGATCGCAGAGGCCTATCCGGGCCGGTTT
>NZ_LUKH01001197.1:0-1201 GCF_001593695.1 Leisingera sp. F5
ATACTGCCCAGACACATGCACCGCGATGCCGCCCGAAGTGGTCATCTTGCGCCAATAGGGGCTGTCCGCATCCATCTCGAAATAGACCACGCCGGAGTGATAGGGGATCTGCCGCGGTGCCACTGGCAAAGGCCGCAGGGTGATCCCCGGCAGCGCCGAGTTCACCAGTTGGCGGATCTCCTCGACGGGGCCGATCTTGGCTTGGCCCGAGAAATGCTTGCGCACATCCTCGGCCGGAATATCCGCGCTGACCGCCAGCACAAAACCAGCATTACCCAGCAGTTTCCGGTCGGCAATGACCCCCACCGAGATACCGTATTTGCGCGCCTCCAGCTTGATCGGGATCGCGGTCTGCTCCAGAACCGAGCTCAGGTATTGGCGCAGCACCCGGATCACCGGCGCAAAGCATTCGACCAGATTGTCATGGGTATAGGGCGGAAACTCCGGCGCCTGTTTTTCGGTCGACATGAACACCGACAGCTCCCCGGCCAGCCCCGCACAGGCGGTGAACAGCCGTTCGGGATGGAGGTTCTCGATATTGCGCAGATGGCGTACTTGCGGCAGCATCCGGTTGACCACTGCCAGCAGCATGAAATCCGACACATCCGCCACCCCGCGGGCGCCGCCGGCTTCTGACAAGCGGCCCGCCAGCGCCTCCATCCGGTGCGCCAGCAACCCCTCCAGCTCACGCAGGAAACCGCTAAGCGCAGGCGCCGCCCGCACGTCCAAGCAAGCCGGGACAAAGGCCTGATCAAGCACGATCTCCTTGTCCGGGCGCACCTCGATGATGCGCGCCACGGGGATCGCCAGCAGATCGGCCAGATCGTCCACCTCCAGCGCAAACTGCAGCCGCATCTTGCCCACATCCAGCTCCACTGGCTTGCGCTCGGTCGAGGTCACATCGGTCACTTCCTGCTTGTCCGGGCGCAACCGGCTGGCCGAACGTTCGGCGCCGCTCAGATCTACCTCGGTGGCGCCCTGGCGGCGCTGCGGCACAGTCATGTAGACGATGCAATCCTTGACCGTCGAGGGCACTTCCATCGCCGGCGGGTGCGGGTCCGCCATCGGCACCCGGAACACGGTGCCGTCATGGGTCAGCCCCTCGCAGGACTTCACTGCGAACTGGCCGATCTTCAGCGCCTCATGGTCGATCTCCAGCCCGTTCACGCCCCAGGCATAGGGGCTGAGCCGCCGCGCCAGC
>NZ_LUKH01001198.1:0-1201 GCF_001593695.1 Leisingera sp. F5
GCGATCAGCTCGATCTCGTCGCGCTGGCGGCCCAGCTCGGCGGTGATCGACGCATAAAGCTCAGGGTCGCGCTCGGAGAGGGGTTGGGTGAAAAAGCCGGGGTCACGGGTCGCTTCAGTCATGGTGGCTCCGTTGAGTAAGGATCAGAATTGAGGGATTTCCTATCGGAAACTTCCTTGCGCAGGAAGCCTGTAAAGCGACATTTCCCTGCGACAGAACGGCAACTATGGTCTTTGCCGGAAAGCTGTGATTGTTTCGGAACCAGATGCCTAACACCGGAAACAGATTTCATGAGTTTGAGAATCGCCTTTCTGGCCAGTGAGGCCGAAATTGCGCAGCAGGCCCTGGGCACTCTGCGTAACAGATACGGGCATGTGCCGCCCGCCGAAGCCGGTATTGTTGTGGCTCTGGGCGGTGACGGTTTCATGCTGCGCACATTGCTTGCGATGGTGGATCACCCGGCGCCGGTGTACGGGATGAACCGCGGCACCGTTGGTTTTCTGATGAATGAGTACCGCGAAGACGGGCTGATCGAGCGGCTTGAAGAAGCGGTGCAGGAAATCATCAATCCGCTGTCGATGACCGCAATGGACCGTCGCGGCGCGGTGCATAAGGCGCTGGCCATCAACGAAGTGTCTCTGCTGCGGGCAGGACCGCAGGCGGCGCGGCTCAGAGTATCCGTGGACGGGCGCGTGCGGATGAAGGAACTGGTCTGCGACGGCGCCTTGGTCTCCACCCCTGCGGGCTCCACGGCTTATAATTATTCTGCCCATGGCCCGATCCTGCCGATCGGGGCGGATGTGCTGGCGTTGACGGCAATTGCCGCTTTCCGGCCGCGGCGCTGGCGCGGAGCGCTTTTGCCCAGCAACGCAATGGTGCGCTTTGATGTGCTGGAGGCCGGTAAACGTCCGGTGATGGCTGACGCGGATTCGAATTCGGTGGCCGATATTGATTGGGTTGAGATCCGCACCGATCCGCAAATACGCCATAAAATCCTGTTCGACCCGGGTCATGGCCTGGAAGAAAGACTTATATCCGAGCAGTTTACGTAACCGTTTAACGAAGAGTTCACGGATTTGTGAACATCCCGGTAACGATTATATGCGATGGTTTACCCACAGGCGGATGTGGGTGGTGATTGCCCAAGGGCAGAATGCCACAGTGCCGTACCGGCGTGTTTTGTACGTTCCTGTTTATTTAG
>NZ_LUKH01001199.1:0-1200 GCF_001593695.1 Leisingera sp. F5
GGGTTCAGTCGGGGGCGAGGGTTTCGAGCATGTCGAGGTCGCCTGTGAGCAGGGCGGGCTCGGCGCGGGTTATCAGCTCGGGCGGCCAATCCCACCATTTGAGGCTGAGCAGGCGGACGATCTGCGGTTTGGAAAAGCGGAAGCTCTGCACCGTGCCGGGGTTGCCGGTGACGATGGCGTAAGGCGGGATGGAGCCGCGCACCACGGCGCCTGCGCCGATGATGGCGCCGTCGCCGATGCGCGCGCCTGGCAGGATCAGCGCGTTGTAGCCGATCCAGACGTCATTGCCGATCACCGTGTCGCGGGTGTCGGGCTGGTAGCCCGCCATTTGCGCAGGGTTGAACACCGGGAAGGGATAGCAGCTGAGCCCGTCCTGGGCGTGGTTGGCCGAGGCGGTGATGAAGCGCACCCCGTGCGCGACCTGGCAGAAGCGGCCGATTTGCAGCCGTTCGCGGGCGCCGGGGAACAGGTAGGGCGCCAGGTGCTGTGCCCAGTTTTGCGGCGGGTCGAAATCCGAGGCGTAGCTGTAGTCGCCCGCCTGGATGTTGGGATGATCCAGCACCTGGGCGAGCATCACGGTGCCCGCGTGCGGGGTGCTGTCCGGCAGGATGATCGGATTGCGCTTGCGGGAATCAGGAAGCGGCATCGAGGACCTCACTCGCCGGGGCGGGACAGGGAAAACAGGTCGCGCACCACCGAATAGTCGCGATATCCGAGACGGGCCAACGGCTGAAATGCGGTCACGTCGAAGGCGCCGTCGCGCAGGCAATCATCGCGCAGATGCACGCCGGTTACTTCACCGAAGACCACCTTGTTGGCCTCGCCCGGCAGGGTGACGATTTGGGTGAGCCGGCATTCCAGCGCGGCGGGGGCTGCGGCAACGCGGGGGCAGGCAATGGTTTCGCATTCCACGGCTTCAAGCCCTGCGTGGGCGAACTCGTTCGTCTCTTTGGGCAGCGCGCCGGAGCTGGCGTTCATCGCGTCGCGCAGTGCGTAAGAGACCACGTTGACGCAGAACACGCCGGTTGCCTCGATATTGGCCACACTGTCCTTGGTGCCTTCCTGGTCCGGCTTGCTGCTGGTGGAGGCAAACATGACCTGCGGCGGGGTGTAGGCGACCGCGTTAAAAAAGGAATAAGGCGCCAGGTTGTTCACTCCCTCTGCGGAGCGTGACGAAATCCAGCCGATCGGCCGCGGCGT
>NZ_LUKH01001200.1:0-1199 GCF_001593695.1 Leisingera sp. F5
CGCATCAGGTCGTGGTTGTCACAGACCAGCGCTTCCAGTGTGATGTCATCCAGCGAGGTGTAAAACGCCTGCGCGGCGTCAGCCAGCGCCACCTTGAGACGGCAGGCATCGGTCAGCGGGCAGGTATTGTCCGCATCGGCAAAGCATTCCACCATCGGCAGGCCGCCTTCAACATCGCGGAACACGTCGCCGATGCGGATCTCTATTGCGGGTTTGCCAAGGTTCATGCCGCCATTGCGGCCCCGCTGGGTCGCCAGATAGCCAAGCTGGCTCAGCTGGTTGATCACCTGCGCCAGATGGTTCTCCGAAATATTGCAGCATTCCGCGATTTCCGCCTTGGTGACCAGTCGGTCTTCATTGGCTGCACAGAACATCAGCAATCGAATCGCTATGTTGGTTCTCTTGGTAATACGCATCGTTTCAGCGCCTTCCATCATTCCATTCCAAAGATGTATTGCACATTTCCCAATTTGGCTGTTTGACATATATCAATTGCTCATCTTCAAAATCGACCGGAACGCCCCTTGGAACACCCTTATTTCTTTGGCTATGGCAGCCTGGTGAATGCCGCGACCCATGATTTTTCCGATCCGCAGCCTGCCCACCTGTCTGGATGGCGCCGCGCCTGGCGGCACACGGATCTGCGCCCGGTCGCCTTTTTCGGATATGGTGGAATAGGGGTCATGCCAGGCAAGGCGGCCAAGGTCGATGTGAAATCCGAACCTCGCGAACAGATCGTCGAGGCGGAACAGGCGCTTTACAAGCTGGCCGAACAGGGGCAGACGGAAAGCGGATTTCAAAGCTTTCTCAAGGCGGTAACGGAGGCAGTTAATGTCGCCAACGCAGCCTACCAGCGTGAAGGCGGGCTTGCCGGCATCTCGACCGGGCTTATCGACATGGACAAGAAGCTGGGCGGGCTGCACAAGTCCGACCTTCTGATCCTCGCCGGGCGCCCGTCGATGGGCAAAACCTCGCTGGCCACCAACATCGCCTTCAACATCGCCAAGGCCTACAAGAAGGGCGAACGCCCCGACGGCAGCAATGGCGCCATCGACGGTGGCGTTGTCGGCTTCTTCAGCCTGGAAATGAGCGCAGAACAGCTGGCGGGCCGGATCCTGGCCGAAGCCTCGGAAATCTCCAGCCACAAGATCCGCCAGGGTGACATGGACGAGACCGAGTTTCGCCGTTTTGTCCAGGCC
>NZ_LUKH01001201.1:0-1197 GCF_001593695.1 Leisingera sp. F5
AAGAGGCCGGCCTTGTTGTAAGGGTCGTTTGCCGCCCAGGTCTCACCCGCTGCCATGTCTTCGACATCCAGAATAACCAGAGATCCGGCCATATTGCCATTCTGATCCAGCAGCGGGCCTGCCTGCGCTACGGCGCCGGTGTCGTTGATATAGGCTAGATGGGCGTCACGGTTGTCCAGCCGGGTCTGCAAATGGCCGGGTTTGTCACGAGCGATCAATGCGATGAGCATTTTATTCCTCTTTTAATGGTCTTTTAAGCAAATGTGCCGCTGCTTCGCCAATCGTCAAGCGCTGATCGAGCAAATTGGTTACCGTGAGTGTGACCGGCATATCCAGAGCCATCCTCTGGGCCTGCTCTGCAACTGCCCGTGCTGTGGCTGCCCCTTCGACCGTGATGGTGGAATCGAAATCCTCCTCCCGGCCAATGGAAAGTCCAAGACGGTAGTTGCGGGACAGGTCGGAACTGCAGGTCAACGTCAAATCGCCAAAGCCGGAAAGCCCGGCCAATGTCTCTGATTTTGCTCCACAAGCCAGTGCCAAACGCTGCATTTCGGCATACCCGCGCGTCATTAGTGCGGCGCGGGCACTGTCGCCCAGCCCGGCCCCAATGACCGCTCCACAGGCAATTGCCATCACGTTTTTCAAAGCGCCGCCGATTTCGGCTCCAATGGTGTCCGTGGTGCGGTAGAGCCGCAGGTTGGCCGTAGTCAGCTGCTCCTGCAATGCCTTGCCTTGCGCTGGATCGTTGCAGGCAAGGGTTAGTGCGGTTGGCAGCCCGCGCGCTATATCCGCGGCAAAGCTCGGCCCCGTCAGCAGCGCTGAACAGGTACCCGGGAGAACTTCCTGGATGACCGCTACCGGGCCGAGGCCAGAGTCCAGCTCGATCCCTTTACAGCAAGCGACAAGCGTCTTTCCGGTCAGGTGATCCTTGTGCTGTTCCAAGGCACCACGCAGCGTTTGCATCGGTACCGCCAGCAGCAGGACGCCGGATTCGCAGGCTTTCATAATGTCGGAAGTGATCAAAAGGTTCTTGGGCAGTTCAACGTCCGGCAGCCGGGTCCCGTTGCGGCGGCTATCCTGCATCGCCTGAGCTTTCATCGCGTTGCGCGCCCACAGGGTCACAGGGCCTTTGCCTGCCAATGAGATTGCCAAAGCTGTGCCGAAGGCGCCGGATCCCAGTATAGAAATGCTCATGCC
>NZ_LUKH01001202.1:0-1197 GCF_001593695.1 Leisingera sp. F5
AGTTCCGGCTTTTCTTGCGGTTGAGGCATGTTGCGCTCCAGAAGATGTGAGGGTTAGTTTGCGCGCAAAATGAAGCAAATCGCTGCCGGTTTCAATCCGCGCCGCGCGCTTTCCGCACAGTTTTGCGCAACTGGACCTAGAGACGGATCACACCTGCATGAACCTGCCTGACATCAACCCGGAATTGCCTGTGCTGATCGCAGGCCCAACTGCTTCGGGAAAATCCGCGCTGGCGCTGGAAATCGCTGCGCGCCAGGGCGGCATCATCGTCAATGCCGATGCCAGCCAGGTTTACGATTGCTGGCGGGTGATCACCGCCCGCCCTTCGGCTGAAGAAGAGGCCGATGCACCGCACGCGCTGTACGGGCACATACCCTATGACGCAGACTATTCCGCCGGCCATTGGCTGCGCGAGGTGATGGAACTGCTGAAAGGGCCCGAGCGGGTGATCATCACCGGCGGCACCGGGCTTTACTTCACCGCCCTGACCGAAGGCATGGTAGACATTCCGGCCACGCCGACGGCAGTGCGGGCCAAAGGCGACAGCCTTCCCCTTGAAGCATTGCTGGCCGAACTGGACTCCAAGACCGCGTCCCGCATCGACCTGCAGAACCGGGCCCGGGTGCAGCGCGCCTGGGAAGTACTGAAGGCCACCGGCCGCCCGCTGGCCAACTGGCAGGACGCGACCCCCGCTCCGGTGCTGCCGCTGTCCGGCTGCACGGCACTGGTGCTGAATTCGGACAAATCCTGGCTGGAGACCCGCATCCGCAAACGCTTTGGCTTGATGCTGGATCAGGGTGCCATGGATGAGATCGAAGCGATGCAGGGCCGCTATGACCCCGCCTTGCCCTCCTGCAAGGCGATCGGCGTTCCGGAACTGATGGCCTATTCCCTGGGCCTGACCACACTGGAAGAGGCAGAAGAACGCGCGGCCATCGCAACCCGCCGGTTCGCCAAGCGTCAGCGCAGCTGGTTCCGTGCCCGCATGAAGGCCTGGCACAGGCGCTGCGCCGCGGTGTGCCGGACTGCCAAGCCTGCAGGTTCCGGCTGCCTGTGCAACGCAATGGCGGCCAGTTCGCAATGGGCCTGAACAGAACGGTGCCAGAGCGGCTCCTGCGCGTTCTGCTCGCGGCTGATGGCTTCGAACAGCGTGGTCAGCCTGGCCTGGTCCTGAAGGCTGGTGAACCGCTTCTGGAC
>NZ_LUKH01001203.1:0-1195 GCF_001593695.1 Leisingera sp. F5
CATCGGCGCCGCTGGATGATCTGGCGGCCTTCCATGTGGTGTTCGGCAAGACGGTGCCGGACATCTCCCTCAATGCGCTGGCGAACCTCGGCTATGCCGAGGGGCGCTGGCTGCTGCCGGTCTATCCCGGCGACACGCTGCGATCGGAATCCGAGGTGATCGGCCTCAAGCAGAACTCCAACGGCAAGTCCGGCGTGGTCTATGTGCGCACCCGCGGGTTGAACCAGCGCGACGACTGCGTGATGGAGTATGTGCGCTGGGTGATGGTGCGCAAAGGCGACCCGGATGCCCCGGCGCCGGAAACGGTTATTCCGGAATTGAACAAGGTGATTCCGGCAGACCAGCTGGTGATCCCGGCGGGGCTGGATTTCAGCACTTATGATTTCACCCTGGCCGGCGAGCCGCACCGCTGGGACGACTATGCGGTGGGCGAAACCATCGACCATGTGGATGGTGTCACCATCGAAGAAGCCGAGCACATGATGGCAACCCGGCTGTGGCAGAACACCGCCAAGGTGCATTTCGACAACACTGCGCGCCCGGATGGCACCAGGCTGATCTATGGCGGCCATGTGATCTCGATGGCGCGGACGCTGTCGTTCAATGGGCTTGCCAATGCGCAGATGATCGTCGGCCTGAATGGCGGTGCGCATGCCAATCCCTGCCTGTCGGGTCTGACTGTGCGGGCCTGGTCGGAGGTTCTGGATAAGGCGGAAACGTCTGCGCCAGGCGTCGGCGCCGTCCGGCTGCGGCTGGTGGCCACCAAGGGCGGCGCGCCGTTTGAGCTGAAGGGCGAAGACGGCAAATACCTGCCGGACGTGCTGCTGGATCTGGATTACTGGGCTTTGATGCCGAAGTGATCTGAGGGGGCTTTGCCCCCTCGCAGGCCTTGCCTGCTCACTCCCAGGATATTTTCAGCCAGATGAACAGGGGAAGCTGGCAGAATTGTGATGACCCTTAGCGCGATTGCTGCTTAAGCTGGCAGTATGCGGGTTTTGCAGCTTCTGGTTTTCTCGACGCTCTCCCTCTGGCCGCTCCGGGCAGCGGCCTGTGATCTGGCGCTGGTGCTGGCGGTGGATGTGTCCGGGTCAGTCGATGCCGAGGAATACCGCATTCAGATGGACGGGCTGGCGGCGGGGTTGCGCGACGGTGTCGTTTCTGAGGCGCTGGTCAAGGCGCGGGCGCAGGTGCTGCT
>NZ_LUKH01001204.1:0-1195 GCF_001593695.1 Leisingera sp. F5
CGGTGGAAACCCCGGTCAACCTCACTGCCCGCCAGAAAGAGCTTCTGCGCGAGTTCGAGGAAATGTCCGAGGACAACACCAACCCCGAATCCCGCAGCTTCTTCTCTTCGGTGAAGAGCTTTTGGGATGGCATGAAGGGGTGAGCAAGCTCCCTGGAAACGCTCCGGGGGAGCGTTTCGCTTGCGAACGGGCGGAGCCCCGGCGCATTCCCGCAAACGTCACAGAAGAAAGCGCCCCTGCCCGGGGGCGCTTTTCTTTTTTCCTCGCTCTGCAGCCCTCTCCCCATGCCGCACCGCGGGGGTGTACAGGGGATGCACGCCGCTCACCCCCCAGTTGCCGCTCCTCTGCGGCGCCCCTTAACACTTCCTCAACCATGATGACGGCACCATGGCGCCATGGCACAGGACCCCTCATTCCAGGACGTCTCCCTGCCGCTGTTCCCCGGCAGCGACGAAACCCCTGCGGCCCCCCTGCCCCAAGGCCGCCTGCCCTCCTACATCAAGGACCACCGCTCCCGCCTACGCGAGCGATTCCTGCAGGGCGGTGCTGCCGCAATGCCGGACTACGAGCTGCTGGAACTGGTCCTGTTCCGCTCCATTCCGCGCCGCGACGTCAAACCTTTGGCCCGGCAACTGCTTGACACATTTGGGGATTTCAACCGCGTTGTAACGGCCTCTCCGGAACGGCTGGCCCAAGTCAGTGGCATCGGCGATGCGGTGATCACCGACCTTAAGGTACTGGAGGCCGCTGCCCACCGCATGGCCCGCGCCCGGGTGATGCAGCGCCAGGTGATCTCCAGCTGGGACGCGCTTCTGGACTACTGCCATACCACCATGGCGCACCGCGAAACCGAACAATTCCGCATCCTGTTTCTAGACCGCAAGAACGTGCTGATCGCCGACGAAGAACAGGCGCGAGGCACCGTCGACCATGTCCCGGTTTACCCCCGGGAAGTCGCCAAGCGGGCTCTCGAGATCAACGCTAGTGCTTTGATATTAGTTCATAACCACCCATCCGGCGACCCAACGCCTTCGGACAGCGACCTCAGTATGACCAATCAGATCCAGGCCGCCCTGACCGCCCTTGGCATCACCCTGCACGACCACTTGATTATCGGAAAATCCACCGAACTCAGCTTCCGCGCCCGCGGGCTTCTCTAGCGCTGCCGCAGCGCGCGCCAGCGCGCTGCCCGGCC
>NZ_LUKH01001205.1:0-1195 GCF_001593695.1 Leisingera sp. F5
AACAAGATCTCGTCCTATGGCGCGTTCCTGTCCTTTGCATCCTTCCTGCTGTTCTTCGGCGTGGTGATCTATTCGCTGCTGCGCGGCGCCCGCATCACCCAGAACAACTACTGGAACGAATACGCGGATACCCTGGAGTGGACCCTGCCCTGCCCGCCGCCCGAGCACACCTTTGAAATCCTGCCCAAGCAGGAAGACTGGGACCGCTCGCATTCGCACTAAGCGGCTGAGACCCTGACATCAAAAAAAGGCCCCGGCGCAGATGCTCCGGGGCCTTTTTCATGCGTGTTTACGGGGTAATCCATCAAGGTACGGAATTCTGAATATCACAGAAAACGAAGTTTTTTGTGCGGTGATTTCTGACATAAGGGCGGACGAAGGAGCGCCCGATGAATCCATCAGACAACCGAGATACGCCACAGGGTTTGGCCTTTGCCATCTCGGCCTATGTGATGTGGGGCTTCCTGCCGCTGTACCTCAAGGCGCTAGAGCACATTCCGCCCGCCGAAGTCGTTGCCCATCGAGTGATCTGGTCGGTGCCGGTGGCCGGGGTGCTGTTGCTGGTCCTGCGCCGGACCAAAGATCTCAAAGCCGCACTAAAGTCGCCAAAGACCATGGCGCTGGCCGGTCTGACGGCGGCGTTGATATCGGTGAACTGGGGGATCTATGTTTGGGCGATTTCGACCGGACAGGCACTGGACGCGGCTTTGGGGTATTACATCAACCCATTGTTCAGCATTTTTCTGGGGGCTGTCCTGCTGAATGAGCGTCTGAGCCGCTATCAGGTGCTGGCCATTGCTTTGGCGGCTTTGGCGGTTGTTGTTCTGGCGGTACAGGCAGGGTCATTGCCATGGGTCGCGCTGGCGCTGATGTTCAGCTGGGGGTTTTATGCCTTCTTCAAGAAATCCCTGGCAATTGGACCCAATCAAGGGTTTCTGCTCGAAGCTTTGATTCTGTTGGTGCCGGGACTGGGGTATGTCGGATATCTGACGGCCACCGGCACCGGGCATTTTGGTGGAGAAGCCTTTAACACGGCGATGTTGTTGGGCTGTGGCGTGGTGACGGCGGTACCGCTGATCGTATATGCCAATGGGGCCAAGCTGTTGCGCCTGTCGACCATCGGGATCCTGCAATACATCGCCCCTACTATGATCTTCCTAATTGCGGTTCTGGTCTTTGGTGAAGAGGTCGACCC
>NZ_LUKH01001206.1:0-1194 GCF_001593695.1 Leisingera sp. F5
GGGAGTTCACGCCTCGCCCCAGTTGCTTTATGAACTGCTGTGTCTGATTTGGCATCCGAACCGTTCGGAGCAACATTCAACCGGTGGCTACCGCGATGCTTGAACTCCCGCTTGATAATGCAGCCCCATCCAGGGACCACGGCGGCAACCTTAGCGCTGCCATGGCAGAGTTCGGCGGTATCCGCAGCGATTGGATGGACCTCTCCACCGGTATCAACCCGCACCCCTATCCGCTGCCGGAACTCACCGCCGGAGACTGGAGCGCACTGCCGGACGCCGATGCGCTGGCCGATCTCGAACGCGCCGCGCGGTCTTTCTGGAACATCCCGGATGAGGCTGCGGTTCTCGCCGCCCCTGGTGCTTCAGCCCTGATCGCAGCCCTGCCAGCACTGGCCGCGCCGCGCTGGGTGCAGATCAGCAAACCGACTTACAACGAGCACGCCGCCGCCTTTGAAGCCCGCGGCTGGAAGATTCGTGTAGATGGCCCGGCTGAGGCCCGTGTCGCGGTGCATCCGAACAACCCCGATGGCCGCCTCTGGTGTGAAGAACAACTCACAGCACCGCTCACTATTATAGACGAAAGCTTTTGCGACGTCTGCCCAACCGAGAGCTTGGTTCGCATGGCCGCCCGGCCTGGCGTGATTGTCCTGAAAAGCTTTGGCAAATTCTGGGGCCTCGCCGGCCTGCGGCTGGGTTTTGCAATCGGCGATCCCAAACTGATCGCCACCCTGTCCTCGTGGCAAGGCCCATGGGCCGTCTCTGGCCCGGCCCTGCGCACGGGCGCTCTGGCTCTGCAGGACCACGGCTGGGCCGAAGCCACCCGCACCCGGCTGAAGGCGGATGCGGCGCAGCTGGATGAAATGGTGTTTGCCAAGGGCGCCAGCCTGGTGGGCGGCACCGACCTATTCCGTCTCTACAATGTGAACGATGCCGCGGCCTGGCAGAACAAGCTTGCCCGTTCCCGCATCTGGAGCCGGATCTTCCCCTATTCCAAAACCTATTTGCGCCTCGGCCTGCCGCCCGCTGACGGCTGGGACCGGCTGGAAGCGACGCTATGACGACCGCGGCAATGCTGGCGGTTGCCCTCGTGTTGGATGCCGTTTTCGGCGAGCCCAAATGGCTGTGGTCCCGTTTCACCCACCCGGCAGTGCTGATGGGCAAAGCAGTCGGCTTCCTCGACCACTCGCTCAACAC
>NZ_LUKH01001207.1:0-1193 GCF_001593695.1 Leisingera sp. F5
ATTTTTCAAAATTTGATGACTTTGGGATGCGGTATTTTATCAGGCCGTCAGTCAGAGGACGGCTTTTGCCTCAACCTCTTTCAGCCACGCCAGAATCTCTGCCCGGTCGCCATCCAGCCGCGGGGCAGGGGCGCGGGTTTCAGGGTCCGGCAGGCCGCTCATCTTGATCGGATTGCCTGCTGACAATTTTGCGGATTGACCGTTTTTGCCTAGAACCTCGACAACCATGTTGCGGGCCAGGATCTGCGGGTCCTTCATCACCTGATCCACTGTTTGGATTGGCCCTGTTGGAATGCCGGCCCCGGTCAGAATCCCGATCCAGTGATCCTTGGTGTTCCCAAGTGTCACAGCTTCGATCAAGCGTTTCAGAAGGCGCGCGTTGTCGCAGCGCGCCGGGTTTGTGGCAAAACGCGGGTCGCTTGATAAGGGCAGCCGCAGAGCGTCGCAGAGCCGGACAAACAGCGCGTCATTGCCGGCAGCAATCACAAACAGCCCGTCTGATGCGTGGAAGGTTTCGAACGGAGTGATCGAGGGATGCCGGGCGCCAGAGGGCAGGGGGGCTTGTCCGGTAACCGACGTGATGGCAATGGCGTGTTCCAGCAACGCCAGCTGGCTGTCCAGCATGGCGACATCGATAAACTGGCCCTGACCGGTCTTCTGCACGTCCAGCAGCGCTGCCAGAATGCCGTGTCCCAGGAACATACCCGCCACGATATCGCCGATCGAGGCGCCGACGCGCACCGGATCCCGGTCCTTTTCCCCGGTGATCGACATCACGCCGCCGCGAGCCTGGACCACCATGTCATAAGCAGGTTTCAGGGCGTCCGGGCCGGAATGACCAAAGCCCGACACAGCGCCATAGATCAATCGCGGGTATTTGGCGTGCAGATCCTCCCAGCCGTAGCCCAGCCGCTGCATCACGCCAGGGCGGTAGTTCTCCAGCAGTACATCAGCCTGTGCCAGCAGCCGCTCGAATACGGCGCGGTCCGCAGGTGATTTCAGATCCAGCGCAATGCTTTCCTTGCCGTGGTTGATAGTCGCAAAATATGCGCTTTCACCGTCCTTGAATGGCGGGAAGGCCCGGGTGTCATCACCTGATCCGGGGCGTTCCACCTTGATAATCCTGGCGCCAAGATCCGACAGGATCATTGAGCAATAGGGCCCGGCCAAAACATGGGTGAGGTCCAGAACAG
>NZ_LUKH01001208.1:0-1192 GCF_001593695.1 Leisingera sp. F5
GGGCAATGCTGAACAACGGATTGATATAGTAGCCCAATGCCGCGTCCAACGCCCGGCCAGAGGCAATCGACCAGACATAGATCCCCCAATTCACCGAAATCAGCGCCGCGGTGATACAGGCCATGCCTAGCATCCGGGGGTTTTTCAGCGCCGCCTGCAGCTCCCTTGTCCGCCGCAGGATGAGCAGAAGCGCCCCTGCGACGGGCACTGACCAGATCACCCGGTGGGTAACAACCTCAGCCGCGGGAATGTGCGACAGTGCTTTCATGTAAAGCGGCAAAAAACCCCACATCAGATAGGCCGCAATGGCAAAAGCCAACCCGCGGGGCGTGTCTGTGTTTTCGGAGGGCGGCTGTGTCATGGGGAGTTCCTGTCCAGAACGCTGTTATGGCTGGTTTTAACAATGTTGAAACATTGTTTTCTGCGAATGCGGATATTCACATGTTGAATGGCTGCGCCGGCATGCCGTTCTGGACACATTGCGCAAAAAAACGGCCCCGGAAACCGGGGTCGCAGTGCAAATGGGGGGGTAAGCAGTTCGGGCTAAAACCGCCCGTCAGGCTTCAAGCGACCGGCGCAGCATCTCCACATCTTCGGCGATCTGGCCGTCAGTGGTCTTCAGCTCCTCGATACGCTTCACACCATGCATGACAGTGGTATGGTCGCGCCCGCCAAAGCGACGGCCGATTTCCGGCAAGCTGCGGCTGGTCAGCTGCTTGCACAGGTACATCGCCACCTGGCGCGGGCGCGCATAAGAGCGCAAGCGCTTGGGGCCGATGATGTCGGACATGCGGATGTTGTAGTACTCGGAAACCTTGCGCTGGATCTCCTCGACAGTGATCTTTCGCTCGGAGGCGCGCAGCACGTCGGCCAGACAGTCCTGGGTCAGGTCCATGTCGATCTCACGCCCCACAAGCGAAGCAAACGCAAACAGCCGCGTCAGAGCGCCTTCGAGCACGCGAACGTTGGTCGAGATGCGGTGTGCCAAGAATTCCAGCACGCCATCGGCGATGCACAGATCCGGGTAGGTTTGGCGCTGCTGCTCCACCTTGGTCTGCAGGATGCCCAGGCGCAATTCATAGTCGGTCGGGTGCAGGTCAACCACCAGGCCGCACTGCAGGCGGGACTTCACCCGGTCTTCCAGATCCTTGATCTCGCCCAGAGGCGATGAACGCGCTCAACAAGGAGCTCA
>NZ_LUKH01001209.1:0-1191 GCF_001593695.1 Leisingera sp. F5
CGCGCATGCCGTCCTTGATCTTCTTGCCTTTCACCACCTCGGCCACGGCGCGCAGGTCTTCGATGCGGCCGTTGGTGCAGGAACCGATGAACACGGTGTCAATCTCGATGTCGGTCAGTTTCTGACCGGGGGTCAGGCCCATGTATTCGATCGAACGGCGGGCGGCTTCGACCTTGCCGCCGGTGAAGTCTTCAGGTGCGGGCACCACGCCGGTGATCGGCAGCACGTCCTCGGGCGAAGTGCCCCAGGTCACAACCGGCTGGATGTCTTCGCCCTTCAGGGTGACAACCTTGTCGAAATGGGCGCCTTCATCGGTGAACAGGGTCTTCCACCAGGTCAGCGCGGCTTCCCACTGGGCGCCTTTGGGGGCGTGCGGGCGGCCTTTGACATAGTCATAGGTGGTCTGGTCCGGGGCGATCAGGCCGGCGCGGGCGCCGCCTTCGATGGCCATGTTGCAGACCGTCATGCGGCCTTCCATCGTGAGATCCCGGATCGCTTCGCCGCAATACTCAATCACATAGCCGGTGCCGCCGGCGGTGCCGGTCTCGCCAATCACCGCCAGGGTGATGTCCTTGGCGGTCACACCCGGCTTCAGCTTGCCGGTGATTTCCACCTTCATGTTCTTGGACTTCTTCTGGATCAGCGTCTGGGTGGCCAGAACGTGCTCGACCTCCGAGGTGCCGATGCCGTGCGCCAGCGCGCCGAATGCACCGTGGGTGGCGGTGTGGCTGTCGCCGCAGACAACCGTCATACCCGGAAGCGTCCAGCCCTGCTCGGGGCCAACGATATGCACGATGCCCTGGCGGACGTCATCCACCGGGTAGTAATGCACGCCGAATTCGCGGGCGTTTTTGTCAAGCGCTTCGACCTGGATGCGGCTTTCCTCGTTCTCGATGCCTTTGGCACGGTCGAGCGTGGTCGGCACGTTGTGGTCCGGCACCGCGATGGTTTTATCCGGGGCATGCACGCCGCGGCCGGCCATGCGCAGGCCTTCGAACGCCTGCGGGCTGGTCACTTCGTGGACCAGGTGGCGGTCGATATAAAGCAGGCTGGTGCCATCCTCGGCTTCATGCGCAACATGCGCATCCCAGATTTTGTCATAGAGTGTTTTGGGGGACATGGGTCCACTCCCGTATGTATTTGGGTATGCTGGCTTTGGGCTGGGCAACGGCCTTATAGGCGTGCCAGGAC
>NZ_LUKH01001210.1:0-1190 GCF_001593695.1 Leisingera sp. F5
CCTCGGCATAAGCCGCGCCGCGCTCCAGCGCCTCCGCCATCAGGCCCGCGTGTTTCGACGCATCTTTTTCCTTCAGAAACAAATCTGTGCGCGCATTAACGAAGATATCCGCATTGGCCGCCCGCACCGCGGCAACCCTCTGGGCCTGCTCTTCAATGCTGTAGAACTCCGCCGTCCCAACCACTTGGTCCTCAAAGTTCAGCCCCACGGCACCGGTTTCGGCCAGCCGTTTCACATTGGCGGTCAGCTGCTCCGGTTCGCGGGCATAGCCGCCCTCGAAATCAATCGTTACCGGCAGCTCCGTCGCCGCAACGATGCGCTCTGCATTGCCCAGAACAAACTCCAGCGGGATCTGTTCGCCGTCCGGAAATCCCTGCGCCGCCGCCACCGGATAGCTGCCGGTTGCCAATGCTGCAGCGCCCGCCCTGGCAATCGCCTTGGCACTGCCTGCATCCCAGATGTTGTACAAAACCACCGGGTTGCCTGGCTGGTGCAGCGCCGCAAAGGCGCGTGCGCGGTCGGAATATGTCATGCAGAAATCCTCTGTTTGTAGCTTGTCTCAATCTCGATCAGCCGCTGCTTGCGCCACAGACCGCCGCCATAGCCGGTCAGCGATCCATCGGCAGCAAGCACCCTGTGGCAAGGCACCACCAGCGCCAGCTGGTTGGAACCATTGGCCCGCGCCACCGCGCGAGTGGCCGAATCCCGGCCCAGCTCGCGCGCGATCTGCGAATAACTGCGGGTTTCGCCCGCCGGAATGGTCAGCAGATAGCGCCAGACCTCGCGTTCGAATCCGGTGCCATGCAGGGCCAGCGGGGTTTGGAAATCCGCCCCCTCGCCCGCAAAGAACCGCTGCAGCTCATCGGCGATCTGTTGCGTCGGCGCCGGCCGCCCAAAGCCGATCCCCCCTGGCTGCGCCTTTTGCAGCTTGGCCACTTCGCGCGGCAATGCCTTGCGGTCGGCAAACTCCAGCAGATGCAGCTGGTGTCGGCAGCTGATTGCAATCATCGCGCCCAGCGGCGTATCGATCCAGTCGGCCAGCAGCAGCGCGTCCTTGCGGAATGCCCCGGGCGCAATCCCCACCAGTTTTGCAAAGGCCGCGCGAAAGGCGCTGGCGCTCTCAAAACCCGCATCGATCTGCGCAGCAATCACCGGCTCGCCGGCCTTCAGCGCGGTGAACCCCTCGCGCA
>NZ_LUKH01001211.1:0-1190 GCF_001593695.1 Leisingera sp. F5
TCGAAGAACTCAAGGGCGGCGCGGGTGCCGGCCTGGAACCGTTTGCGGCCGGTGATCCAGCCGTCATAGTCCGACAGCGCCTTTTGCAGCGGGATGGTCTTGCGCAGGGCGCAGCAGGCGTCCTTGTCGCTGAATTTCAAGGCCCCGTAGGGGTCTTTTTCGGCGATATCATCGGCGCGGATAATGCGCAGATTGCGCAGGCCCAGCCGCTCGCTCACTTCCTGCTGGTAGATCAGCGTCTCGGTGAACAGCAGTTCGGTGTCCACGAAGACAACCGGTGTCATCGGGTCGATGACCGCGGCCATATGCAACAGCACCACAGATTCCGCGCCGAAAGAGGAGACCAGAGCGATATGGCCCGCGTCCTTCAATGCGCCCTCCATCACCGAGGTGGCCGAATGGTGGCGGAAGCGCGCATTCAGCGCCTCTGCCTTGGCGGCCAGCTCCCGGTCCCGGGGGCTGACAGGCTCTCCGGCGGGCTTGTTTCCGGCTGTGTCGAACATCAGATCAGGCGACCTTTTTCTGGGCCTCGGGGTACAGCGCAGCCTTGAACGGCTCCATGCCGATCCGGCGGTAGGTTTCGAGGAAGGTTTCCTCGGCGCCTTCACGCTGCGCCATATAGACCTCTACGATGCGTTCCACTGCGGGCACGATCTCGTCATAGGCAAAGCCAGGGCCGGTGCGGGTGCCGATGGCAGCCGTCTCAGTCGCGTCGCCGCCCAGGGTGATCTGGTAGTTCTCCACCCCTGCGCGGTCCAGACCAAGAATGCCGATATGGGCAACATGGTGGTGGCCGCAGGCGTTGATGCAGCCCGAAATCTTGATCTGCAGATGACCGATGTCGTGCTCCAGCTTCAGCTCGTCAAAGCGGGTTGCGATCTGTTGGGCCACGGGAATGGCGCGCGCAGTTGCCAGGGCGCAATAATCCATGCCGGGGCAGGCGATGATATCGCTGATCAGGCCGATGTTGGCGGTACCCAGCCCGTGTTCCTTGAGACGCGCGTGGATCGCAGGCAGGTCCGATTTGTGGACGTGTGGCAGGATCACGTTCTGTTCGTGGCTGATGCGCAGTTCGTCATAACCGAATTCCTCGGCCAGATCTGCCATCACGCGCATCTGTTCTGCACTGGCGTCGCCCGGCGTCTGACCGTGCTTTTTGATCGAGATGGTGACGATGGCATGATCCGCGT
>NZ_LUKH01001212.1:0-1190 GCF_001593695.1 Leisingera sp. F5
GGTCACGACCGAGACATAGCGCGCGCCCAGCGCGTTGATCCATCCGAAGGTATCGCCCAACGAGATCACATCGCCCGGCTTGATCGACTTGTCCAAAAGGATGATGAGACCAGACACCAGGTTCGATACCACCTTCTGCAGCCCGAAACCCAGCCCCACGCCGATAGCACCGGACAGCACCGCCAGCCCGGTCAGGTCGATGCCGATGGCCTTCAATCCAATGAAGAAGGCGCCGCCGAACAGCAGGATCTGCGCCATCTTGGCGCCCAGAACCTGCATAGACGGGGAGATATCGGCGTTGCTGCGGATACGGTTGGCCGCCACCGATGAAATCACCCGCGCCAGCGTCAGCATCACCCCAAGAATGACCGCCGCCTGAACCACCAGATAGAGCGAAATCCTGAGGTCGCCGAATTCTATGGCAATGCCGTCCAGCAGATGAATTGCCTCTTGGGTGATCCCCAGAATACGCAGGGTGATCCAGGTCCAGGCGCCGTATTTCACCAGGTTTCGCAGCAAGGGGTTGCCGACCAGCCTGGTCGCAAAAGAGACAATCAGCCAGGCCAGCGACAGGTTGGCGATCAGTTCCAGCAACCGCGAGCGGCTGGGCCAGGTCGCCTCCTGCATGATCAGCACCACCAGCCAGATCAGCAGCACAAACAGGATGCCGCGGATCCGTTTGTGCAGCACCAGCCCGACCCGCATCCGCCAGCGCGGCCAGCCTTCGCGCCCGCGCAGCCAGTCATGGAAAGCCCTGCCCAACGGCTTGGCGATCAGGGCAGCCAGCACGAACACCGCCAGTGCAATGCCAACCTGATAGGCGTTCCAGGGCCTTAGCAGAAGCTCGCCCCCCTGCATCAGCAAGCCCCAGATCTGCTGCCCGAACTCCAGCGCCTCGGCGGTGCTTTCCGCGATTGCATCCTTTGGCAGGGTCTGCTCTTCCGGCTCCATCACGCCCCCTTTTTTCCGCCAGTCTGCCGTCCTGCCCGGTTTCAATCAAGAAGAGACGCGGGCAGCGCCGGGCGGTACGGCGGTTTAATGTCTCTGCCGCCTGCCATTCCCTGCCTTAGAACGAATCTTGATTGCCGGCCCTTGCGGATGTATCTGACAGCCATGACCCTCGTATTGGCGCAAAAGATCGAACTGCAAGACCGCGCACGGCTGCGCGAACGGTTCTATGGCGCCGCCCG